>NZ_VIKY01000143.1:0-3132 GCF_009711925.1 Dolichospermum sp. UHCC 0352
TCTATTGCTCCTTGCTTATCTCCTAATTCAGATTTAGCATTTCCCCGGCCGATGTAGGCTAAGTAGGCTAGGCCGAAGTTAGAGTCAATCTTAATGACTTGGTTGTAATCATTTATTGCTTGGGTGAAATCATTTATTGCTCCTTGCTTATCTCCCAATTTAGATTTAGCATTTCCCCGGATGCTGTAGGCTAGGGCATTGTTAGGATCAATCTTAATGGCTTGGTTGTAATCATTTATTGCTCCTTGCTTATCTCCCAATTTAGATTTAGCATTTCCCCGGTTGATGTAGGTTAGGGCATCGTTAGGATCAATCTTAATGGCTTGGTTGTAATCATTTATTGCTCCTTGCTTATCTCCTAAATCATCCTTAGCATCTCCCCGGTTGATGTAGGTTAGGGCATTGTTAGGGTCAATCTTAATGGCTTGGGTGAAATCACTTATTGCTCCTTGCTTATCTCCTAAATCATCCTTAACATTTCCCCGGATGCTGTAGGCATCGGCATTGTTAGGGTCAATCTTAATGGCTTGGGTGGAATCACTTATTGCTCCTTGCTTATCTCCTAAAACGAATTTAGTAATTCCCCGGATGCTGTAGGCTAGGGCATTGTTAGGGTCAATCTTAATGGCTTGGGTGAAATCATTTATTGCTCCTTGCTTATCTCCTAAAGCAAATTTATAAACTCCCCAGTTGATGTAAGCTTGGGCATAGTTAGGATCAATCTTAATGGCTTGGGTGAAATCATTTATTGCTCCTTGCTTATCTCCTAAATTAGATTTAGCAAATCCCCGGTTGGCGTAAAGTGCTGCACGAGGACTGAGTTCAACTGCTTTATTTATCGCTGCCTCTGCTTCTTTATACCTTTTTAAATTAGATAAAACTGTAAATTTCTGATTATACAAATTGGGATTATTAGGCTGGAGTCGAATTGCTTCATTGATAGCTACTAATGCTTTATCCAGTTGCTTGGATTCCTGATGATATGTACTTAATTTATTCCAAGCAAGAACAAAATCAGGTTTAGATTTCACCGCCAGTTCCAATGCGGCTATAGCCTCTGGATACTTTTTACTCCCACCTAACGCCAAACCCTTACCATAATAAGCTAAGTGAATAAACTTCGGTTTCTGCTTAATCGCTTCCTCAAAAGCCTGTATTGCTTCTGGATAACGACGTAACCGCCACAATTGATTTCCTCTTTCTAACCATTGACTGGCGGTAGTATTTCCTTTAGAAATATCTATTGATAAGATTGCTGTTTTAATAGAATCAGCTTTTTGTGTATTTAGTTCTGGTGGTGGAGTAGTTTCTATTCTTTGTGCTTGGGTATTCAGTCGGGTTGCTATTGCTAAAAAAGTACTCACAGGAATACCCAAACTATTACCTAATTGGATTGCTCCTCCACTACTACTACTACTATTATTATCAATAATAGCTTCTCCCTCAGTCCTACCATGAATACCAATTACCCGCCCTTGGGAATCTAATACTGGTCCCCCACTCATGCCCCCAAATGTGATACTACTATAAACTAATTCATATCCTCCTGTTAAAGAAATTGTGGCTTGTAATGATGCACCAAAACTATTGTTTTTAAAGTCTGATTTTGTAGTTGCTAATAATCCTTCTTCTTTGCTAAAAATCCGTCCCAATGTGAACCGCCAAGGTGATTTATTTCCTAACCTGGGGTACCCAGCCGTAAACATATATTCACGAGTGTTTCTGGGATAATTTGCCAAAGTTGCAACTTGATAATTTTCCTGGCTTCTAAATTTAACTACCGCTAAATCTACCCCTTCTTCCAATTTAATACTGCTTTTTTCCACAGCATATTGTTTACCATTGGGGGCAAGTATTTCATAATTAAATCCTCCACAGGGTTTTGTGGCATCTTCCCTTTCACAGAGAACATGAGCCGCAGTTAAAACAGTGTAAATATCCCCTTCTTTAGCAATAATTATCCCTGAACCATTATCCTTGCTACTACTATCAATTCTGACAGTAATTTGTTTAGCCTTTTGCTCTAAATCTCCTAACCAGCCTGTTAATGGTACTTCTGCTATTTGCTGTTTAATATCTGGTATAGGTAAATTATAAGCGGTGAGAACTTCTGGTCTTACCTGAGCTAAAACGGTTTTAATGGGTATTCCCCAACTGAGTTTTCTAAATTCTTGAATTTCTGTATTTGTGGGGCGTTTTCCGTTGGTATAAATATAAGCAGTATTGGACAAAGGATAAGAACTAATGCCATTAATTCCTATTAAATTTCCTGTATTACTAATAATTGGACCGCCACTCATTCCTTGTTGAATATCACCAGTATAGCCAATTTCATAACCATCTTTTAAACTGGGTTGGGAGATGATTTGTTGTACTTCTCCTGTTATCAATACTAATTTATCTTCAGATACAGCATATCCTGTGGCCATAACTGGTGTTTCTAAGTTAATATCAAAAGAGGCGATTCTGTCAGCAATTTCTGATGGTAAACAATATTTTTTATTAGATGTAAATTCTACTATGGCTAAATCGAATTTATCAAAGTTAGTATTAGGTAAAATTTTAGCTGCATATTTTTGACCATCGGCTGTGATAATATTGATGTTATTAATTCTTCTGACAACGTGGGAATTAGTCACTACTAAATAAGAATTACCTTTTCTAGCGAAAATTGTCCCAGAAGCGCCTCTTTCTTTGTCTCTGACTCTAACTGTAATTTGTTTAGCAATGGTTTGTAATTGTGGGTCTGAATAAATACCGTTTTCTGGGTTTGCTGGTTGTAATTTGCACCTTTGCGATGTCTGTGTAAGTAGTTTTGTTGTCTTGGTTTGGGTTTCTGTTGCTGACACTGGATAAGGTAGCAGCAGTAAGCAGGAGATAATGGCGATTTGACGTTTCATGATTAGTTAAATAGTGTTTTTATTAGTGGTAATTTACCCCCCTTAATCCCCCCTTTACAAGCTACGGTGTACACACAAGTCTTCTATGGTTGCCCCAAAACGTTTAGATCCCCCCAACCCCCCTTTATAAGGGGGGCTAAATTCTTCAAAGTCCCCCTTTCTAAGGGGGATTTAGGGGGATCGGATCACGTTTAGCATCCTGTCTAGAGATGTGTGTACACCGTAGCCTTTA
>NZ_VIKY01000144.1:0-1243 GCF_009711925.1 Dolichospermum sp. UHCC 0352
CCTGAGCCTGTCGAAGGGTCGAAGTATCTGTAACCTAAGTTGACACCAATGAGCATTGCTAAACCCTTACGAGATTGATAACTTCTTATAACCAACATTTCTAAATATGGCAATTACTAACATCATCCAAGGCATTTGGGCATTTTCCGCTCTCGGTTTGATTATCCTCGTTTTGTTACATAGTCCTAAAGGTGACGGTATTGGCGCTATTGGTGGACAAGCACAATTATTTACCAGTACCAAAAGTGCCGAAAATACTTTAAATCGAGTTACTTGGGCATTAGTTGTAGTTTTTCTGGGTTTAACTGTGGTTTTAAGTGCTAATTGGTTGCCTAAATAATTGAAACTGAAAATGGGAAAAATTACCCAAAATCAAAACTTTTGGCGAAGATTAAAAGCAGTTCTGACTTTAGCAATAAGTACAGGACTGCTAGTTATTTTGAGTAACTTTCAAGTAAATGCTGGTGTGAGGGAACAGGAAAGAAACTCCCAATTTATCCAAAAAACTCATCCTTTACCAGCGACTCTGGCACAATGGCAAGATAAAACAAATAGTGGTGATTATTTTGATCAAATCAAATCTACGAAAGTTGGTTATTTGATTTGGTCAAGTTTTCCGGTAAAGGTGAAGATAGAAACACCAACAGATATTAATGAAAAGCAGTCACAAATATGGGTTAATAGTGTTTTCCAAGCTGTTCAAGAATGGAATATCTATTTACCTTTACAGGTAGTGGAAAAATCGGCTATTGCTGATATTACAATCTCCCGAAAAGCACCGCCTTTGCAACGTGAACCTAATGGTAAAATACTGCGGGCGCGTTCGGCTTTAACTACTTATGATTTATATACTGAAAATAATATTTTATCTCACCGGTTTACAATTCTGTTGAGTCCTAGTCAAACTGGTGATTATGTCTTATCAGCAGCCCGTCATGAACTTGGCCATGCTTTGGGAATTTGGGGTCATAGTCTTCTGCAAACTGATATTATGTATTTTTCTCAAGTTCGCAAACCGCCGTTTATTTCGATTAGAGATGTGAATACTTTGAAGAAGGTTTATGAACAGTCTACAAGTTTGGGGTGGTCTGTTTTGGGGAAGGATTGATTTCCTGAAAACAAGAATGTCAAACAGAAACTGAACACTGAATAAGCAAATTAAGTAGGTTGGCGTTGAAAATTGTCGTCATAGCACTAGGCAAGAGGCAAGAGGCAAGAGGCAAGAGTAAAGAAGTTTTCAGCG
>NZ_VIKY01000145.1:0-5244 GCF_009711925.1 Dolichospermum sp. UHCC 0352
CACGCGGGCAAGATGCCCGCACTACCAAAAACCCGTCAAAATAAATTTTACAGACCACTAGCTTGTCATTACTTTGTAGTTTTAGGATCAGCACCAAGAGAGATTTTATAATCAGGACTAATTTGATCAGCAGCAGCAGCCACTTTAGCAATCACATTTGCTGGTAAAGGAACATACCCTAATTGAGTAGCTAACTTTTGTCCATCGGTTAAAGCGTACTCAATAGTTGCTTCTATTGCCTTGGCTTTACCAGCATCAGCATATTTTTTATAAGCGAGAATCCAAGTATAAGTGACGATTGGGTAAGAACCTTCCCCTTCAGGATCAGAAATAAAAGCGCGAAGATTTTCTGGTAAAGTTACTGATGCTAACGTTTTAGATGCTGATTCTTCAGAAGCCAAAACAAACTTTTTAGCTTTATTTTCTAAACTCGCAAATTTGAGATTACTTTGTTTGGCATAGCCATATTCTACATAACCAATAGCGCCTGGAGTTTGTTGAATTTGGGCGGTAATACCTTCATTGCCTTTAGCACCAATTCCTACAGGCCATTTTACACTTTTACCGTCACCTACTTTAGTTTTCCATTCTGGACTAATGGCGCTAAGGTGTTTGGTAAAAACGCCTGTAGTCCCGCTACCATCAGCCCGATAAATAACTTTTATCTCCTCTTTTGGTAATTTTACATCAGGATTAGCTTGAGCGATCGCCGGATCATCCCAAGATTTGATTTTACCTAGTAAAATATCAATATAAACTGCTCGTGGTAGTTTGAGTATGGCTACGCCACCTGAGCTATCAGCAATATCTGGTAAGTTATAAGCCAGAACAATACTACCAGCAGTTACAGGTAGTAAGATCACTCCTTTATCTGCGGGGATATTCTGAATTTCTTCATCTTTCATGGCTACATCACTAGCACCAAAGTCTACTGTCCCTTTGGTAAACTGCTCAACACCAGCGCCACTACCAACTGGCTGATAGTTAACTTTTAAATTGGGGTATTTTTTGTTTAACTCCGCAAACCAGGTTTGGTAAAGGGGTGACGGAAAAGTAGCACCAGCACCTGTTAATTCAATATTACCTCCTAAATCTAGTTTGCTGGAAGCAGTTGTAGTTTGACTGGAAGATTTGTTAGGAGTGGGATTCGTTGAGTTAGTTTCTCCACAGGCAGATAAACTAATTGCTAGTGTGAATACCGATATTAAAGCTATCAGGCGATTATGCTTCATTGCACTTAGAGGTAATGGTAGTAATGTTAATTTTTAGCTAAACACCTCTAACATACTTCTAAAAAATTGTTTCAGAGACTTACAAATCAAAAATACCCCATAAGACTGGATAATCTTTTTTGTGAAGTTCTCTTATCGGTAAAGAAATGGGGAAAGCTATATTTATAGTATTTGCGTATTTTACAAGTTGATCATATCATCCTTTGACATCAGCCTACTTTTTTTGTTTTTTTCCATTCCCTTGATTAGCTCTTGATTCTAATGTAAACTCTGGTATTTCTTCAAGTTCATCTTCACTTAAACTATACTGTTCACACACAAGACTTAACCGATTTCCAGGAGTTGTCACTGCATTGACAGAATGAGTTAAATCACCCTGAAAGTAAATTAAAGAATTGGTTTGCGGTTTAATTTGTCCCACTTGGCGTTTTTGCAACTTCAGCACCAATTCTCCTCCCTCCATATCTTCTGGTACACGTACATAAAGAACGCTCACAAATGCAGGAGGTTCAACGGTTTTACAATAGGAACGCAAAGACCGGTCAATATGGGGGTCAACGCGAGAACCTGCTTTGAGTAGTAAAGGATTCAGATAAAAAGCATTACAATTAGGCAAAAGTGCCAAATCTAAATAAGGCTTAAAATAGGGGAATTTTTGAATAACTTCTGCTAAACCTTGACGCTGAAATACCACAGAAAAGCCTTTAGTATTGATAAAATCTCGGTTAAGGTTATTGATAGCAAAATAGGGACAAGCTTGGATTTCTCCCCACAAGTCCTGGAGATATTGAACAGGAAAGGCGTTAGGATGTTGTTGATAGTATTTCACGGTCTTAAATTAATGGATATTGAGTTTAATTTTTGTCTGAATCAGGATATCCAGGATTAGAGGATTAACAGGATGTTTGACATTTCTATAGTCTTTCATAGTCTTAAATTAATGGATATTGAGTTTAATTTTTGTCTGAATCAGGATATCCAGGATTAGAGGATTAACAGGATGTTTGACATTTCTATAGTCTTTCATAGTCTTAAATTAATGGATATTGAGTTTAATTTTTGTCTGAATCAGGATGCCCAGGATTAGAGGATTAACAGGATGTTTGACATTTCTAGGGAATACCTTAATAAAACAATCAATAAAAATCATGATCAAAAAACCCATCAACAAAACCACCAAACCATCCTGTACATCTTTAAATCCTGGACATCCTGATTCAGACAATGATATTTCTAGGGAATACCTTAATAAAACAATCAATAAAAATCATGATCAAAAAACCCATCAACAAAACCACCAAACCATCCTGTACATCTTTAAATCCTGGACATCCTGATTCAGACAATGATATTTCTAGGGAATACCTTAATAAAACAATCAATAAAAATCATGATCAAAAAACCCATCAACAAAACCACCAAACCATCCTGTACATCTTTAAATCCTGGACATCCTGATTCAGACAATGATATTTCTAGGGAATACCTTAATAAAACAATCAATAAAAATCATGATCAGAAAACCTATAAACAAAACGACCAACCCATCCTGTAAATCCTTAAATCCTGGACATCCTGATTCAGACAATTGCAAGAGTAAAGGAAAGAACGGAAAAGGGCAAAAGAGCAAGAGTATAAAGGGCTACAGAGTCCACGCAGTACCACACACAACACGAAAACCGTAGGAGTTGTAGTCGAAGCCCGCATGATCATGTCCACGAAAAGCCGAACGGCAATTTCCAGGAGTGCTGCTCCAAGAACCGCCGCGCAGCATCTTGTCATTCTTTTCATAATAACTTTCATGCCAATCGTTTTGACACCATTCCCAGACATTTCCGTGCATATCATATAATCCAAATTCATTGGCTATTTTAAAACTTCCTACTTCTGTTTCCCTGCGTCCTGGCTCATTTTTTGGTGAACCCATCATAAAACTACCACCGGGAATTGCTACCATTTCTAGTTGAATACCATTACCTAAGTCTTCTATAAAATGCTGGGCTTGTTTTTTTTGCTTGTTAATATTTAATTCTGTTTTTTGTCTAAGCCACCCTGATTTTTTAAATTCAATCTTGGCAAATGTAAAGTTAAAAGGTTCTAGATTAATAGATGTCTCATTTTCTGTGATGATAGCAGATTCAAATTCAAAGGTTTTGATTTCTGGTAGAGGTAATTCGTGAATTACCCCTACTGGGTTTAACTGTTCTGCTAACCTAGCATAATCTCCCCCTAACTGACGCAATACTTGTTGATTAATCTCAGCAAAGGGGAAAATTTCTGCCTTTGTTTTTTCATCCAAATCAGAATTAGGAAATAGCAATGCAGGAAAACTTCTAATTGATATACCAGCTTTCTGACATATATATTCAGAAACAGCTTTGAACATGGCTTCAATTTCTGTTAATCTTACAGAACGCCATAAAACTTCTCGCACTCCCTCAACAAAATCATATTGCCACTTTTCTGGCTGATTTTCTTTACTAATTAACTTAGGTTCTAACAAACCACTCATAAAAATTTCCGCCAAAATAATTGGCTTTCTTGGTGGTGGCAACATTTTTTCTTGAATCAGATGAATTACAGGTATACTTACAGGTGCAGAAGACATCAAATTTGCTAATCTTCTCGCTAAAGGTGAAGCACTACGATAAAAGTTATTAACTAATAATTCTGGATCTTTTGTTGTTTGTGAACTGAATAATTTATGTGTGGGAATTAATTCTTTCCAGTTAGGCATAAATAAAATACCCACTGTGTCAATATTACCTGTACCTGCAATCACTTTTGCCCAATATTCTAAAGATTCAGGTTCTAAAATCACAATAGGTAACTTTAGCGCTTGATTGGGTTTTTCTTCTAACCAGAAGGGGAAATCATGAATAGTCAATTTAGAATTGAGTAAACCTGGTTCAATCGCACTTAAAGAAACGGAAATACCCAAATCTAAAACAGTGCGTTCCCATAATTGTTCCGGTAATAATTGCAGAATTGTTACCGAGACTTGTTTAGACCATAATTCTAATAAATTATCTATTTCTCCTTCCCACCATAAAGAGGAAATACAATCACTAATTAATAATATTAAACGTCTACCATTAGGTTCTAATAGTTCTTTGGGACTGCGGGAACGTTGTTTTTTTGTAGCTTTTCTCTGCTGGTGAAAAAATTGCGGTTTACCATCATTTGTGCATAAATTCCAAGTATAAACATTTCTAAAAGCTCCATGTCTTTCCATTAATTTGCGAAACTCATTGATAGTTTCTTCCCAAACTACAGTAGCGCGATTTTCTTCAACAACTATCACCAAATCTAACCAACGTTCTCGCGCAGGTTTTAAAACTGGTATCCAAACATCATTTTCCGCTATTTGTTGGGCTGTATTTTCTTTATCTAAAACAAATTTTATCCGAGATGGAACTTTCCGCATCAATGGACGGAGTGACCTACCAATTTCTAAAGCATTAGGTAAAGCAGCAACAGCAGGAGATTTAAAAGGTACTCCTGATGATGCAGGTTTTGATTTTTCAGAGGTTGATTTTTCTGTAGAATTAGATTGAGAAATAGAATCTACAGCATTTCTTGTATAAGCTTTAGCTGTAGTTTCTTGAGTGTTTTCTACTGTAGAATCATCCGAAGCATCTAAATTTTGATAACTTTCTCGTTGAGGTAATTTAGAAATCTCAGTTTGAGAAATTTGATTTGGTTGAGTAACTTCATCAACAGATGTAATTGCTAATGGTAATTTGATCTGGTTTGCTAACCAAATAGCATCAGCAATTTCCTCTGCACTCATGTCCAGTTCTAGGTGTTGTAGAAGTTTAATCAACCTGTTCATCATGAATCCTCGGAACTATCTAAATACTTTAATATTTTCTCAATCAAATCATCTGTAGGTTGGGTTGTTCGCGTCAGCGTTGCGAAGCAATGGAACGAAACCCAACACCAAACTTCACTATCTCCCCTTAGAGGATGTTTTAAAAGTTTTTAATGTGTAAACAGACCCCTCTCCAAA
>NZ_VIKY01000146.1:0-25008 GCF_009711925.1 Dolichospermum sp. UHCC 0352
CAATGACCGATAATTTATCTTCCAAATGCTTTGCCTGTACGGGCGAAGCATTTGGAGAACTGTTTTTGGCAATGACCGATAATTTATCTTCCAAATGCTTCGCCCCTACTGACAACTAACAACCGACAACTGACAATTAACCAATGACTAATGAAATGCTCGATTGGATAAGATTACATAAAGCTTTAGCATTTGAGGCAGAAAAAGGCTTTATAGATTTAGTAGGTAAGCAATATCGCTTTAGTGAATTTCTTTGTTTGACTTTTGGTAATTTCCCAACTGCTTTACCACCAAAGGAAAGACTCCGCTGGCATGAAGTAGGAATGCAATTTGCCAATTATCCAAATTTAACATTACCAGAAAGACAACATTTAGTAGCAGAAGTTAGAAGATATCTAAATCAACTTCAACAAGAGCTAGAAACAGGAGAACCTCAAATAAATTACGAATCTAAAAATCAACATCCCACAACTCCAATTGTTGCCGAAGTTAGTAAAAGACTAGCACCAACACTGGATAAACAACTGAGAGATTTACCAGAAATTGGCATCAGAAAATCCGAGAATTTAGGGCGATTAAATTTATATACAGTCCGTGATTTACTATTTTATTATCCTCGTGATCATATTGATTATGCCCGTCAAGTAAATATTAGTGAGTTGGCAGGAGGAGAAACAGTAACTATCATAGCGACGGTAAAACGGTTTAATTTTTTCACCAGTCCTAAAAATAAGAAATTATCAATTTTAGAATTAATCCTCAAAGATAATACCGGACAAATTAAAGTTACCCGTTTTTATGCAGGTGCGCGTTTTAGTAGTCGTGGTTGGCAAGAAAGTTTAAAACGCCTATATCCTGTAGGTAGTATGTTAGCAGCTTGTGGATTAGTAAAAGGTGGTAAATATGGTTTAACTTTGGATAACCCAGAATTGGAAGTTTTGGCAAATCCAGGAGATACCATTGATTCTCTCACTATTGGGCGAGTTGTTCCCATTTACGCCCTGACTGAAGGAGTAATGGCTAATACAGTCAGACAGGCAATGATGATCGCTTTAACAGCAGCAGTGAATTTAAAAGATCCTTTACCTAAAGGTTTACGGGAAAAATATGCTTTGATGGAATTGAAAGATGCAATTCCTAATATTCATTTTCCTAAAGATAGTGACTCCTTAAAAATCGCTCGTCGTCGGTTAGTATTTGATGAATTTTTCTACTTGCAACTGGGCTTATTGCAACGGCAAAAAAAAGCGCGAGAAATTCAAACTAGTGCCATACTTGCACCCACAGGTAAATTATTAGAAGAATTTAACGAAATTCTCCCTTTTCAACTGACCGGCGCACAACAACGAGTTGTTAATGAAATTCTCACCGATTTACAAAAACCTGTAGCCATGAATCGCTTAGTTCAGGGTGATGTTGGTTCAGGGAAAACTGTGGTTGCTGTTATTGCTATTTTGGCAGCAATTCAATCAGGTTATCAAGCGGCGTTAATGGCTCCCACGGAAGTATTAGCAGAACAGCATTATCGTAAGTTAGTTAGTTGGTTTAACTTACTACATTTGCCTGTTGAATTATTAACAGGTTCGACAAAAATAGCCAAAAGGAGAGAAATTCATTCTCAGTTAGAAACAGGTGAGCTACCTTTATTAGTCGGGACTCATGCCTTAATTCAAGATAAAGTTAATTTTCAACGTTTGGGCTTAGTAGTAATAGATGAACAGCATCGTTTTGGGGTACAACAACGGGCAAAGTTACAGCAAAAAGGCGAACAACCTCATGTTTTAACCATGACAGCTACGCCCATTCCTCGGACTTTGGCATTAACTGTACATGGGGATTTAGATGTTAGTCAAATTGATGAATTACCACCGGGAAGACAACAAATTAAAACCACAATGTTAAGTGGTCAACAACGTCCCCAGGCTTACGATTTAATCCGTCGAGAAGTTGCCCAAGGTAGACAAGTTTATATAGTTTTGCCTTTGGTAGAAGAATCGGAAAAATTAGATTTACGTTCGGCTGTAGATGAACATCAAAAGTTACAAGAAAGTGTTTTTCCTGATTTTCAAATTGGGTTATTGCATGGACGCATGACTTCAGCCGAAAAAGAAGCAGCAATTCACAAATTCCGCGATAATGAAACTCAAATTATCGTTTCTACCACTGTGATTGAGGTGGGAGTGGATGTTCCTAATGCCACTGTGATGCTGATTGAACACGCGGAAAGATTTGGTTTATCACAATTGCACCAATTACGGGGGCGTGTAGGACGGGGTGCAGCGCAATCTTATTGTTTATTAATGAGTAGTTCTAGAAGTCCTGATGCTCAACAACGCTTGAAGGTGTTGGAACAGTCCCAAGATGGTTTTTTTATCTCGGAAATGGATATGCGGTTTCGCGGTCCTGGAGAAGTGATGGGAACTCGCCAATCAGGTGTAGCGGATTTTACTTTAGCTAGTTTGGTGGAAGATGAGGACATTTTGCTGTTAGCACGACAAGCAGCGGAAAAGGTGATTGAGATGGATGCAAGTTTAGCGCGTTGGCCATTAATGCAGGATGAGTTGAAGTATAGGTATGAGCGGTTAATGGGTGGCGCGATTTTGACGTAAAATCTTAGTTATCAATGTTGGCACTCCCCCCCAATTATTGAGGGGAATACAAATAGCAGGTGGTAGATCCGTAAACGCACATATCCCTGTTGTAAATTGTTCGCACTTAGGGCTTGCCACAATGCTTTGATAATTGCTTCCATTTATTGTGATCATCATTGCCTGAATCAATGCCTTAGCTTTCAGCATTATTTCTTGAAACTCCATTTGGGGATCAGAAAGTGCCACAATACCACCACCAACACCAATGGAAGTTTGTTCGGCCGTCATCACAGCAGTACGAATAACAATATTCAAATCGGCTGAACCATTTAATCCTAAAAAGCCAATAGACCCAGAGTAAACTCCCCGCGCTTCTTGCTCTAATTTATCAATAATTTCCAGGGTTCTAATCTTAGGTGCGCCCGTCATAGAACCCCCAGGAAAGGCGTTACGAATGCAGTCTACAGCACTCATATTAGCGCGTAATTGACCACGAATTGTTGTCACCAATTGATGTACTGTAGCGTAGGTTTCCACAGCCATTAATTTGGGAACATGAACAGTACCCACAGCACAAACCCGTCCCAGATCATTTCTCAGTAAATCCACAATCATCAGATTCTCCGCTCGATCTTTTTCGCTATTTTGCAAGCGATCGCGTAGAATAAAATCTTCTGCGGGTGTTTTTCCTCGTGGTAGAGTTCCCTTGATGGGTTTTGTTTCCACCCAACCTTGGCGATCAATTTGCAGAAATCGCTCTGGAGATGAACAGGCAATTCCCACATCACCAAAGCGCAAAAATGCCGCATAAGGAGCAGGATTGATCTGACGTAATGAACGATAGAATTCCAGAGGATCTGCTGTTGTGTCTGTGTGAATCTGGTTTGTTAAACAAACTTGATAAGTTTCTCCTTCATGAATTTCTTGCAAACATTTTTCAATATCATCAAGATAAGTCTTTTCAGACCTGCTCAATCTAAAAATAACAGGTGTTTTTTTGTTTTGAGGAACAATAGGCGACAGAGGAGGAAGATTGTCAATTTGGTTTTTGATCGCTTCAAACCAATCTTCTGCGGAGGCTGTTTTTCCTTTATGAATTAGACAAAGCAGATAGATAGTTTGCTCTTGGTGATCAATTGCAATCATTCTATCTGCTAACATAAACATGGCATCAGGTAAGGCAGATGTGTGATTGAATTTCCCTCCAGATTCTGCCTTTAATTCATAGCCAAAATAACCCACAAATCCGCAGTTAAAATCAAAAGGTAAATCATTAGATGGGCAATGTCGCCGTTCAATTTCCCGCTGGAGATAATCAAAAATTCCCTCTGTTTTGAAACTGACAGTATCGGACTGTGTAATTGTCAGTTCTTGCCCTTGCGTCCGATAATGAATTAGGAGACTGTTTTCACCACTGTTATCTCCCATGAAAGAAAAGCGAGAAAGACCAGGTTCAACCCGACTGCTATCTAACCAAAATGCACTAGCTGATTTGCCAAATAAATGCACAAACATCTGTTCGGTATCGGGACAAAGTTCGGCTTCGCTTACTGTAAACAAATTCAATTTGCGGGTACAAAGTTCAAATTCCTGTTGCTGTTTTTTCTTAGTAGAATTTGTGGGTAAAATCTCATTCCCGTTATATCCTGTCCAATAATGTTTTTTCGGACTTTTATCTCGTTCTTGGGCAAATTTTTGGGTAATCTCTTTAAAATTCTCAAACAAAGTATGTCCATACTCAGTACAGATTGACTCTGGATGAAACTGCACACCCCACATTGGTAAAGAGCGATGGCGCATTCCCATAATCAGGTTGTCCTCTGTCCACGCTATTTTTTCTAAACAGTCCGGTAGGTCATCTGCAACCAGCAAAGAATGGTAGCGCACCACAGAAAAAGGAGAAGGTATTCCTGCAAACAAATCAGTAGCAGTATGATAAACCTCACTGAGCCGACCATGCCGAACTTCAGGTGCGTGAATAACTTTTCCTCCATAGCCAAATCCTAGTCCCTGATGTCCCAAGCAAACGCCTAGAAGTGGTACTTGGGCATTTTCAATCATTTGACGACAGATCCCAAAATCTTTTGATTTCTCTGGACGGCCAGGACCTGGTGAAATTACGATGTTATCAAATTCCCATTGTTTCAGTTCATCCCATATAACTTGATCATTATAAATTACAGTGGGATACTCTCCATTAACTTCTGCAATCAATTGGTAAAGGTTAAAAGTATAAGAGTCGTAGTTATCAATAATCAGGGTTTTCATGTTTAAATCTTCCTAATTAACTCGTCGAAAGGGCTAAAGTCCAACTACATATAAAAGTTTGATAGGTTTCCAGCAATTTTTATCCATAAACTCTATCTTTTAAGATTTCAACATAATTTTGCAGCATTGATTGAATATCTTTGTAACTAAAATATGTCTCCGAAAAGTGCTGTATAGTGGTTTGCCAATTAAGTAGGTTGGCGTTAAAAATTGTCGTTATGGCAAGGACAGAGGCAAGAGTGAAGAAGTTTTGAGAGATTTTACTTTTCTTCACACATTTTGGTTATTTTACGGCCACCTATTTAGTTAAAAAAGGATACTAAGTAAAGTTTGAAATAGTTGATAGAATATAGTATCAGTTTTCACAATATTTATATTCTTTTAGATTCATTGAAGCTACGCTAGGTGTAGCTAATGTTAATAATATCAAGCTTATTAGTGTTATGGATATTCTTTGTTTTTACTGAATAAAAACCCAACTTCGATTTCAGTTGTTCCTATTAAGTGACGTAAATCACATATATATGATTTAGATCCTCCCATAGAAATCGCCATGTTGGTATAATTAATAGTAACTGAACTCTAGCCGAGTCATTAATAGGGAACAAACCAACTGCCGACAGTCTACAACCAGTCTGTCGTTTTTTTTGCTATTAGTAACGTAAAAACTGACGATAATCATAACATATCCCCACAACTGGTTAATAACCTGATGGATATTGCCATAGCCACTACCAATTGTGGGGAATTAAAGACCTTTAAGACATCGCTTGAATGATGTAATCAAAGTAAGGTGCGGTTTCCCCAGCGTCTTCTGCATTCAATAAATCCAAAGACGCTTGTTTGAGGGAAGTGATAGCTTCTACCATTCCAGGAACAGGAACACCTAGAGAGTTGTACATTTCCCGCACACCAACCAAACCAATTTTTTCAATGGGTTCTTTGTCACCAGCAAGTACACCGTAGGTAATTAGGCGTAAATACCAGCCAAAGTCCCGAATACACAAAGCCCGTTGTTTTTCGCCGTAAGCATTACCACCAGGGGAGATAAAGTCAGGGCGTTTTTGCCAAAGTTTTTTGGTAGCTTCTTGAACGATCTTTTTCTCGTTTTCTGAAAGGGTAGCAGCGATTCTTGTTCGCTTTACACCTGTTTCCAAAAATGCTTTGATGTTTTTGAGTTCGCCACTGCTGGGGTAACGCAGTTCGTCGTCAGCTTGGAGAATAACTTGGCTAATTACAGTCATGATTATCTAAATGAACTGAAATATTTATATCTGCTAGTTTACCGACTTAGAGGGACATTCGTGAAGTGTATGGGAAGATAGGGATAAATGAATTTACAATTCTACATTGGGAACTCTCCCTTCCCTGTGAAAAAGTTCCCTCTTCCCTTATAACTGACTAATGACTAATACAATGTGGCGACAAGATGAAATTATCGAACTGGAAATTACTGATTTAAGCGACACTGGTGATGGTGTGGGACGCTTTGAGCAACGGGTGGTGTTTGTTCCTGATACAGTACCAGGAGATATCCTACTTGTCAAATTATTCAATGTTAAGCCAAAATATGCTCATGGACAGGTGCAGGAATTATTGCAAGCTTCGCCTCAACGGGTGCGTCCAAGTTGTATTGTCGCTGATAAATGTGGTGGTTGTCAATGGCAACATATTAAATATGATTACCAGTTATCAGCCAAACGCAATCAAGTAACCCAAGCTTTAGAAAGAATTGGCGGTTTTGTGAATCCACCAATAGATCCAGTTTTAGTGGCTGCTGCATCCTTTGGTTATCGCAACAAAGTTACTTATCCTATTGGTATGTCCGCTACAGGTCATGTCCAAGCTGGATATTATCAAAAAGGTAGCCATAAATTAATTAACTTGAATCAATGCCCTGTGCAAGACCAACAGTTAAATCCTTTATTAGCTGAAATAAAATTAGATATTCAAAAGCAGGGTTGGCCAATTTATGACGAAACCCGACACAAAGGCTTAATTCGCCATTTGGGTTTACGCATTGGCCGCCGCACAGGAGAAATGCTGCTAACTTTGGTCGTCAAAGATTGGAATTTACCAGGAATCGAAACCCAGGCACAGCAATGGTTACAGCGTTATCCTCAATTGGTCTGCGTGTCACTCAACCGCAATAGCGATCGCACAAATGCTATATTTGGATCAGAAACCCGTTGTCTAGCTGGAATTCCTTACCTGCGAGAAAAATTCGCCGGACTGGATTTTCAAATCGGACCAGATACCTTTTTCCAAGTGTACACAGAAACAGCCGAAGCACTTTTAGAGGTGATTCAGTCAGAACTAAATTTACAAGGTCATGAAGTCCTAGTAGATGCCTATTGTGGTATAGGAACTTTAACTTTGCCCCTGGCCAAACAAGCACGGCAAGTCACCGGGTTAGAATTGCAATCAACAGCAGTAGAACAGGCAATTGTTAATGCCCAACAGAATGGAATTAATAATGTGACTTTCCAAGTCGGCCCAGTGGAAAAAATTCTCCAGAATTTGGAAATTGTACCAGATGTGGTCTTACTTGATCCGCCCCGGAAAGGATGTGAAGCTAACGTTATCAAAACATTAAGAAACCTGAAACCATCTCGCATTGTTTACGTCAGTTGTAAAGTAGCTACTCTTGCCCGTGACCTAAAATTGCTTTGTGAAGATGGGCTATATAAACTCACAAGGGTGCAACCTGCGGACTTTTTTCCGCAAACGGCTCATGTAGAAGCAGCCGCTTTTCTGGTGTTATCGGACAATGATCAGGATAGTTAATTCTTCACAAAAATAAAAATCAGAAATTTGTAGTCTAGTGGATACTCATAATGCTAGAATGAAATTACATAAAAATAGAAACTCATTTTGTTTTAAAGAAATCGAAGCTGCATAGACTCTTAATCAAGGTGAATAAAATTGTGTTAATTACAAAATGAGCAGTTAACGAGAATATCTTTCTCCTCTTGTTCAAAAATAGCAGTTTTTACTCATCTGCTAAATGAACAGATTAACTTAAGCAAACTGTAAATAAGCAATATGAATTCTCCCACTGAACTGCTATGCTCTAGCATTTTTATAAATTTAGTTTTACAGACGCAAGTTTGAAGGCAGCATGACTACCTAATTTTGATCAGAATGCCCAAAAAAGCAAACTGATGTCTAGCTAAATATAAAGCTACGGGGTTTCTCTTGTGATTACCATTTCTCTTCGTCCAGTTGGGCGTTATTGGGGGACAATTAGTTTTGCCTCCACCCTTTATCTTTGTCCAATCCTAGATTTACTCTTGACTGATATTCCGGCAAAATTACAATCTGAACTGCGACTAGGACTCCAAGAAGCCCTAGTAAATGCCGCTAAACATGGGAATAATCTTGATCCCGGCAAATTCGTCGTCGTTCGGTTCTCATTAATAGATAATCAGTATTGGTGGATTATCTCAGATCAGGGTAGCGGCTTCACTCCCTCCCTCGAAGGTGATAGTGATCCTGATGACTATTTACCACCAGACGAAGCGGAAAGTGGACGGGGTATGTCTTTACTGCATCAGATTTTTGATCAAGTAGAATGGAATCGCAAAGGTACAGAACTCACGCTTTGTAAGCAATTAGAAAGCCGTCGTTTATTATCTTTGCGACGGTGAGAGGTGACTCGAAAAAGTTCTTTTTTTTACTTTGCGCGTCTGCGGTTTTAAAGTAATTTATCTAACCACAGAGGCACAGAGGACACAGAGAAAAAATTTTTTTACTCGGCTACAGGTGAGAGTTATTCCTTTATAGTCTCACGATTGTGTCCGTGAGTTGGGCAGGGAGGGGCGGAAATTGATTTATCTAGCCAGCCTACAGCCTGTTGTAGCCTTGCCTGTGCCTCTTGGGGTTCATTTTTGACCAAAAATACCATTGCGGCGGCTGCCTGTTCACTAGCGCGGGAATTGCGGTTAGACTTGAGACGATGCCAATCATCAGGAGAGATACTCAGCCTTTCCATGAGTGCCTGTGCTAGTTCTAGAGTGCTAATTTCATTTAGTTGGCTAGTTTGTGACATAAGACTAAGTGTTGAGTTAAGAGTAAAAGTTATGATTTAATCATCATAGCCAATGACTAATCACCAATGACTAATTTAGACGAAAATCCCCAGCCAGATTTTGCACAGGAATTAGAGGAGGTAGAAACTTCACTGCGATTCTTGAAAGATAGATATACCCAAGTGCAAAATGATCAACAACAACAGGCACAATGGCAACAGGAATTAAAAAATTTAAAGCAAAATAGAAAGCAGACTCCAGAAATTAAGAACGAACTAAGCCGCCTGCAAAAACAGTTAGAAACCTTAGAAATCAACTTAGAAAGCCAGTTGTTTTCTTGGACTAGTCTGAAAAGACCTTTTTGGCAAGCTGTCCGTTTTGGAGGTTTAGGGGTTATTATAGGTTGGTTATTAAAATCTTGGGTGGGGTGATTTAAAATATCCCCGACTTCTAAGATCCCCGACTTCTTGAAGAAGTCGGGGATCTGATCCTTTAAAAAATACAAATTGTAGAAAATGCTAAATCCTCGGATTACGGAAATATTAAGAAGTGGTAAACCCGAAGAAACTTTGGTAGTCCAAGGTTGGGTAAGAACAAAACGCGAATTAAAAGGATTTGCGTTTCTGGAAGTTAATGATGGTTCATCTTTGGGGAATTTGCAAGTTGTCATTAATCAGGATCTACCAGATTATCAAGGAATCTTAAAACAGATCAATACAGGTGCTTCTATAGAAGTATCAGGAGTGATAGTAGCTTCCCAAGGTAAAGGACAAAGAATAGAATTAAAAGCGGATACGGTGAAAATATACGGAGACGCTGATCCTGATACCTATCCCCTGCAAAAGAAACGTCATTCCTTTGAGTTTCTAAGAACCATAGCCCATTTGCGCGGTAGAACTAACTCCTTTGGTGCGGTATTTCGGGTCAGAAATGCTTGCGCGACTGCTATTCACCAATTTTTTCACGAACGGGGTTTTTTATGGGTACATACTCCCATTATTACTGCTAGTGACTGCGAAGGGGCTGGAGAATTATTTACTGTTACTAATTTTAATTTAAAGAATGTTCCCCGCAGAGAAAATCAAGAAATTGATTATAGTCAAGACTTCTTTAGTAAACCTGCATATTTAACAGTTAGTGGACAGTTAGAAGCCGAAATTATGGCTATGGCTTTTACTAATGTCTATACTTTTGGTCCTACATTCCGCGCGGAAAATTCTAATACTTCTCGTCATTTAGCCGAATTTTGGATGGTTGAACCAGAAATGGCGTTTTGTGATTTAGAGGGTGATATGGATTTGGCTGAGGAGTTTCTGAAATACATTTTTAAATATGTAATGGAAACTTGTCCAGAAGACATGGAATTTTTTAATGAGCGCATTGATAAAACTGTTTTAGAAACTGCTAATAATATTATTAACAATCAATTTGAACGGTTGACTTATACAGAAGCAGTTAAACTTTTAGAAAAAGCTGATGTTAAATTTGATTATCCTGTGAGTTGGGGCGCTGATTTACAATCAGAACATGAACGCTATTTAGCCGAACAACTGTTTAAAAAGCCAGTCATTGTCACAGATTATCCTGCACAAATCAAAGCTTTTTATATGCGGTTAAGTGATGATGAAAAAACCGTCCGCGCTATGGATATTCTCGCACCAAAAATAGGGGAAATTATTGGTGGTTCCCAACGGGAAGAAAGGTTAGATGTTTTAGAAAAACGGGTTTTAGCACAAGGTATGAACCCGGAAGATTTGTGGTGGTATTTAGATTTGCGTCGTTATGGAACTGTTCCTCATGCTGGTTTCGGTTTGGGGTTTGAAAGGTTGGTACAATTTATGACGGGTATGGGGAATATTCGGGATGTTATTCCGTTCCCTCGCACACCAGAAAACGCGGAGTTTTAATGATTTTAGAGACGTTGTAAATCACGTCTCTTTAACCCAAGCCTTTGTTATACTAAAAGTAGCTAAACTGTTCCTATGAAAATGTTATGCCATCACCTAAGATTATTGAACTTGAACAAATATTACAAACTTACTCCATTGAAGATAAACAATGGTTATTACAGCAGTTAATTCAACAACTGGGATTAAATAATCAAGAAAAACCACCCGGAGATTATAAACAACAAGCAAAAGAGATTATTGCAGAAACTATCAGCGAAGTTTTAGCTTTATCCAATGACTGCGAAGAGGAAGTTTGGCAAAAATTTTATGCCGCTAGTGGAAGAATATCGGCAAAATTAAATGAATCGGATTTCTGATAATGTCTTTTCAAAAATTTGATTCACCAATACCTTTAGTAATTGTAGATACATCTGTTTTCATCTCGGCTTTATTGAGTAAAAACCCAAATAGTGCGCCTTGTCAAATTATTATATTCTGGCGAGAAGGTAAATTTAATCTAGTAATTTCTCCACAAATATTAGAGGAATTAGTTGAAAAATTATTAGCAAAAAATATTGATAAAACTGATATCAAAGATATTTTGACAGCCATTTTTTACACAGCAATTAAAATCCAAGGTACTTATGAAGCAACAATCTTGGATAATATTGATCCTAATGATAATATGTTTTTGGCCGCAGCTTATGAAGTTAGTGCTGATTATTTAGTTTCTCTTGATAAGAAACATATTTTGCCGTTAAAACATTATCACGGAACACAAATTTTATCACCGGATTTATTTATCAGGATATTAGATAAATAAAATCAGTTTTAGTGAGGCTGAAACAATATTAGTATCTAATACAGTAAGTAGCTTTGAGTGAGGTAGGCTTTTAGCGGGCAAGATGCCCGCACCACAAGAGTTTTATTATTAATATCTGTACTTGATAATATCGGAAACTGCTGTGAATAACTGATTTAAGCACCACGTTTTACAGATTCATCAAAAATTCGCAAAAAAAAACAGCCGCCTCTTTGCGGAGGCGGCCATTATTTAATGGTAGGAAAAGATTTTAGTAGTCGTAATCTCCACCACCCATACCAGCGCCACCAGCAGGAGCGCCATCTTTAGGTTCTGGCTTGTCAACAACAATACATTCGGTTGTTAACACCATACCAGCGATAGAAGCGGCATTTTGCAGAGCAGAACGAGTTACTTTGGCGGGGTCAACAATACCAGCGGCCAACATATCTACAAATTCGTTGGTAGAAGCATTGAAACCAATGTTGAAGTCCTTCTCTTTGACTCTTTCTGCAATTACAGCGCCGTTTTGACCAGCGTTTTCAGCAATTCTCTTGAGAGGAGCAGGTAAAGCGCGAGCGACGATTAAAGCGCCTGTCAACTCTTCATCTTTGAGGTGGCTATTAGCCCAAACTTCCAATTGAGGAGCGAGGTGAGCTAAGGTTGTACCACCACCGGGAACAATACCTTCTTCTACAGCGGCCTTGGTAGCGTTGATAGCGTCTTCCAAGCGTAGCTTCTTGTCCTTCATTTCGGTTTCGGTAGCTGCACCAACTTTAACTACAGCTACACCACCGGACAATTTAGCCAAACGCTCTTGGAGTTTTTCTTTGTCGTAGGAAGATTCGGTTTCTTCCATTTGACGACGGATTTGTTCGCAACGAGCCTTAACACCAGCTTCATTACCTTCAGCCACAATGGTGGTGCTGTCTTTGGTAATGGTGATGCGGCGGGCTTTACCTAAGCTTTCTATCTTGGTGGTATCTAGTTTCAAACCAGCGTCTTCGGTAATCATTTGACCACCAGTTAAGACAGCGATATCTTCTAGCATAGCTTTACGGCGATCGCCAAAACCAGGAGCTTTCACAGCAGCAACGTTAAGAACACCGCGTAAACGGTTAACTACCAAAGTTGCTAAGGCTTCTTTTTCGATGTCTTCAGCGATAATTACCAAAGGACGGCCGGAACGAGCTACTTGTTCGAGGACGGGAACTAAATCTTGGACTAAGGCAATTTTCTTGTCAGTTAACAAGATGAAAGGCTCATCGAAAACGGTTTCCATGCGCTCTGCGTCGGTAGCGAAGTAAGGGGAAATATAACCCTTATCAAAGCGCATCCCTTCGGTGATTTCCAATTCGGTGGTCATAGACTTCCCTTCTTCTAGGGAAATTACGCCTTCTTTACCCACCTTGTCCATAGCTTGTGCAATCATGCTACCGACTTCTTCATCGTTACCAGCGGAAATTGCTGCAACTTGAGCGATCGCTTTAGAATCTTCTACAGGGCGAGCGTGTTCAGCAATTTTTTCTACTAAAAAGGCAGATGCTTTGTCAATACCGCGCTTCAATAAAATCGCATTAGCACCAGCAGCAACGTTCCGCAAGCCTTCTTTAACAATGGCGTGAGCCAAAACGGTAGCTGTGGTTGTACCATCACCAGCAGCGTCATTTGTTTTAGAAGCAGCTTGACGAATTAGAGCTACACCAGTATTTTCGATGTGGTCTTCTAATTCAATTTCTTTAGCGATGGTGACACCATCATTAACGATTTGTGGTGCGCCAAATTTCTTTTCTAAAACTACGTTACGACCTTTAGGTCCAAGGGTAACAGCTACAGCTTCAGCGAGAATATCAATACCACGCTCTAGAGCGCGACGGGCGTTTTCGTTGTAAATAATGCGCTTTGCCATAATAAGTCTAAATCCCGGTAGTAAATTAAATTTTTCTGATTTTCAAAGAAATTGGTGAGTGGTGAACAGGTAATTCGGAAAAATTCTTACCCATCACCCATGCCCAATTAGCTGACGATTGCTAAAATGTCTTTTTCAGAAAGCAATACATATTCTTCTGTAGCCAACTTGATGTCGGTGCCAGCGTACTTGGAGTACAACACTTTATCGCCAACATTAATGTCCATTGTTTGACGAGTCCCGTCGTCATTGCGCTTGCCAGGTCCCACAGCGGCTATTTCGCCAACTTGGGGTTTTTCCTGAGCATTATCGGGCAAAAACAAACCGCCTGCGGTTTTTTCTTGGGGGGCGCTTACTTTGATAAAAACGCGATCGCCCAGGGGCTTAACGGTGGAAACGCTTAAAGATACGGCTGCCATACAAAATTTTTTGCTAAATTAGCACTCTCGACTCATGAGTGCTAATCTAGCTTTATATAGGACATAATAGCAATCATGACTGGTGTACGGGTTTCCGAACTAGGGCTAGGGTAGCAATACTTAAGTGCAAATATCCAATTATTTTAGTTGTCAGGGTTTGTTGCGTAGGTAATGAATATTTTGATATGGACAACTTTATTTGCAAACTTGGGAAATTGTTATAGAACTGTAATCAGGGATCTACTCAATGAGTAACAGCACCGTGATCCACGAACAGGCATCTCATCCCTAAAACTACTAGGGAACTGGGAACAGGTAACAGGGAACAGGTGACATTACCAATTACCAATTACCCATTACCAATTACCTATTGCCCAAAACAGATAAATGCTCAATTCTGTTACAAATCGGCTAGTCTAGAACTTGGTAATGCTGTTAACAAGGACTGGGGGAGCGATCAACCCATCAGTTAGCACACAGTTATTCCATAGGCATCTTCACAGCCCAAGCCAAAAACTTGCGTGTTTGTTGTTCTAGAACGATAATGGTAGTTTACCTAGATGGGGTCTGGTATCGCCAATTAAATCCAGAAGTCATGAGAGCAGGTCATCCAAGACCAGTAAATTGGCCATGAGGATGGTGAAAAAATCTGTATTTTTAACCCATGCTTTGCCAAAAAAAACTTCCCGGCTGATTTTGAACCTCTGATAGAGGCTTCACATCCTAAGGATAAGTAGAGCAGCAGTATGCCAATGAAAGCGCAGGTGAGTTTTGAACTAAGGTCATCTTGAAAAATACCGACTTGTGATTCACAAGGACGATAATTTAATCAGGGTTTTCAGCCTGCAACTTTCAAATGGATCTATAATAGCGCATTATAAAGACTACTGCTATACGTATCCTTACTAGACTTTTTCCATTCACCTGCAAGTCTGTTGAAAGTAACTAACACTTTTAAGACTTAGGGGAGTTAAAGTAAGTTAAGTGGGAAAAAAGACAACATCCTAAGTCATCCACCATACGGGATAACTATATCAATACCTTAATGGATCGAAGCGCGAGAAGTGCCACTGTTATGAAAGAACCCAGCATGAAAGACCACAAAAGACTTCTATTCATTGATGATGACCCTAACCTCATCTTGCTGGTGAAGGATTACTTAGAGTTCCGGGGCTACGAAGTCATCACGTCCGCCAATGGCAGAGAAGCCCTGGATCTTCTAGAAACCGAAGTTCCAGATATGATCATCTGTGATGTGATTATGCCGGAAATGGACGGATACACTTTTGTCGAAGAAGTCCGCAAGACTGAACGAACTAGTTGGATTCCCGTTCTTTTCCTCTCAGCTAAAGGTCAAAGTGCAGACCGAGTTAAGGGGTTAAATAAAGGTGCTGACGTATATATGATCAAGCCCTTTGAACCGGAAGAACTCGTAGCACAAGTAGAATCCTCACTCAAGCAAACTGTACGTTGGAAAGAACATCAAACCAAGGGTGGGGACAGCAGTTCTCGTATCCAAGTTCCTTTCGATGTCCAGTTAACCCCCACTGAACTGAAAGTAGTCCAGTTTGTCGCTAGGGGTTTAGCAAACCGCGAAATCGCTGAAGAATTAAATGTCAGCCAGCGGACTGTTGAAAGCCATGTGTCCAATATGTTGGGCAAAACCAATCTCCACAACCGGACTGAATTAGCACGGTGGGCGATTGAAAATCAAATGGCTTAAACAATTTTAGATTTTGGATTTTGGATTTTGGATGATTTATCTAAGGTCTAAAGTCCAAAATTTTTGATTTTGGATTTGGGAAAATTACGCTGGAGACGGAAAATCTACATCTTCATAAAGTTGCGTCATTGTTCCTGCAAAGTTAATGCTTTGTAATTGAAATGAAGTTTCTTCTCCTACATAAGACTGTAATACCCAAAGTCCATCTTCATTGCGGCGGAAACATTCAACTCTCGGTTTTTTCGGATTAATTAAAATATATTCTTGTAAAGTTTCTATGATATATCCATCAATGTATTCATACTTAATGGGGCTATTTTCTTCTAATTCTAAATATTCTTCTGGGGTGATGTAAATTTGGGAAGAAGCAAACATATTCAAAACCTCACAAATAAGATAAGATGTAGGGTTAACACCTGCTAGTCATGGTAAACTAACCATCTGTAAGAGATTAACAGAATTCTGATTTAGTCTTTGCATAAATTCCTTAGTTAATTTTACCATTGCATCATGGGTATCACCGTATTTTTGTTTGTATGTTAGCTGCATACTAAAATCTAAACTTTCAGCAACTTTTGCTCTTTCCGGGATTTTATTGGAGAAAGTTGGTGGAAAGAAAGGATTCACAATAATAAAATTTAAATTCTGTGTTTGGGCAACCGTTCCGTTATAACGAGAAATTAAAGTTCCTATCGGGTTGAGGTGATGTTCATAATCTTGATTAAACTTCTCAATCTGTTTGAGTAATAGTTCTAAACCATGAATTGACATTCTGCTAGGGACACAGGGAGTAAGACAAAAATCACTGGCATAAAACGCGCTTTTGATAATATTATTAATACTGGGTGGACAGTCTATTAAAATGTAGTCATACTCTGCTAGCAATGGAGTGATAATTTGCCGCAAAATAGAAACAGAACTTTCTGGTAAATACTCTTGCACTTCAAATAATCTTGGACTGCTAGGAATTAGATGTAGGCAATTAAAAGAGTTTTTATTTCTGACATTAGAAACTTCTTCTTTGACTATAAATTTATCATAATTACCATTTGCTAAAAAATATTCAGCATTTTTAAACAAAAAAGGCAATGTCAACCCTCGATTATTATATTGCCATTCCCAAACTTCCTCAGACATTAAGCCAGTAGTTAAGTTACTTTGGGGGTCTAAGTCAATAGCAAGAACACGCTGACCATACATTGTATCCCCTGCTAAATACTCTGCTAAGGCCATAACAAGAGTAGTTTTGCCAACTCCACCCTTAAGGTTACAAACGCTAATTACTTTGGCTGTCATATTTTTTAGTAGATGCTGTATTGATGGAAATGCTGTTCTATTTTGACCGAAAATGGTACAAAATTAACAACTAAAAAAGATCAAAATTAAATTAAAAGTGATTTTCACAAAAAAACTAATAATTCTCCTTGCTGCCATAAAATTAGGATTCCACTGAACATTACAAAGGAGATAACGAGTTGACAGAAAAGTAATAATCTGTAATTCTTGAATTTTTATCCCAAAATTATTTAAATCTATTTAGCACAATATGTTAAACCGTACAAATCAGGTGATTAATTTTTACTTTACCCCATAAATGATTGAGAACACCCAAACAATACAAGGTTGGCATGGCTTACTTAACTTAGTCTATGCTAATCGCCAAGATTCCACTCAGTTAATTTATAACCACCATCAAGCCCCATTAAAGGTACAACGCCCCTTTTACCCGGAAGGACAAGAAATTTGCCATAGTGTGATTTTACATACGGCTGGGGGCATTGTGGGGGGCGATCGCCTATCCTCTCATATTCACCTCCAACCCGATACAAACGCCTTGATTACTACAGCCGCTGCTGGTAAAATATATCGTAGTAATGGCTTACCAGCAAGACAAACCGTAAATATCCAAGTTGATAGTCACGCTTGTTTAGAATATTTGCCCCAAGAAACGATTTTATTTAATGGTGGGATTTATCGGCAAGATTTACGAGTAGAATTAGCTACGGATGCGAGTTATTTAGCTTGGGAAATTACGCGGTTTGGACGCAGTGCTAGGGGAGAAAAATTTGTACAGGGAGAGATGCGATCGCACACGGAAATCTGGCAAAATGGTATACCCCTATGGATTGATAGACAAATCGTTCCCGGTAGCGAAGAAGTGTTTCACAGTCCTCATGGTTTAAGAGACAATCCCGTTGTTGGTAGTTTTGTTGGCGTTGGTTTCCCCATATCTCCAGAAATCATCAATCAAGCACGTTCTTTAATTATTCAAAACTCTGATGCTGGAGTAACTCGCTTACAACATGGATTTTTGTGCCGATATCGTGGTAATTCTACATCCCAAGTCAGAAGTTGGTTTACAAATATTTGGCAAATGTTACGAGTATCTTGTCTAAATCGTGGTAATTGTATTCCTAGAGTATGGCAAATTTAAACGAACCACAGAGACGCAGAGAACGCAGAGGAGGGAACAATGCAGCTTACACCCCAAGAGAAAGATAAATTATTAATTTTCACCGCTGCTTTAGTGGCAGAAAGACGTAAAAATAGAGGGTTAAAATTAAATTATCCTGAAGCAGTTGCCTTTATTTCTGCGGCGATTTTGGAAGGTGCAAGAGATGGTCAAACTGTAGCAGATTTAATGAGTTATGGTACGACTTTATTAACTCGTGATGATGTTATGGAAGGGATTCCTGAAATGATTCATGATGTTCAAGTGGAAGCCACTTTTCCTGATGGTACAAAGTTGGTAACTGTACATAATCCTATTAGATAAATTTTACGCAAGGGAAAAAATTATGATACCAGGCGAAATCATCACACCCAATGGTGAAATAGAATTGAATGCAGGTCGTCCAACTACTAAAATAATAGTCGCAAATACAGGAGACAGACCAATTCAAATAGGATCACACTTTCACTTTTACGAAGTCAATACCGCTTTAAACTTCGACAGAGAAAAAACACGAGGAATGAGATTAGATATTCCCGCCGGCACAGCCGTCAGATTTGAACCAGGAGACGAAAAAGAAGTTACTCTAGTTCCTCTCGTTGGGACACGCCAAATCTACGGCTTCAACAACAAAATTGACGGAGACCTCTAAAATTCTCTCTGTCTCTCTGCCTCTAAAGCGTGATAAAAAAAGGATAAAAATATGCCCTACAAAATGAACCGCCAAGCCTACGCCGATACCTTCGGACCAACAGTAGGAGACAGAATTAGATTAGCCGATACAGAACTATTTATAGAAGTAGAAAGAGACTTTACAACCTACGGTGATGAAGTGAAATTTGGTGGGGGAAAAGTCATTAGAGATGGGATGGGACAATCCCCAATTTCTAATCATGATGGTGCAGTAGATTTAGTTATTACTAATGCTTTAATTCTCGATTGGTGGGGAATTGTCAAAGCAGATATTGGCATTAAAGACGGCAAAATTTATAAAATTGGTAAAGCCGGAAATCCCTATATTCAAGACAATATAGATATTATTATTGGACCGGGAACAGAAGCTTTAGCCGGCGAAGGAATGATTCTCACTGCGGGGGGAATAGATACCCACATCCATTTTATCTGTCCCCAACAAATTGAAGTCGCTATTGCTTCCGGTATTACCACCATGATTGGTGGTGGGACAGGCCCAGCTACGGGAACAAATGCCACAACTTGTACCCCTGGTCCCTGGAATATGTACCGAATGTTGCAAGCTGCTGACGCATTCCCTGTCAATTTAGGATTTTTGGGCAAAGGTAACACCAGTCAACCCCAAGGACTGATAGAACAAATCGAAGCCGGGGCAATGGGGTTAAAACTCCATGAAGATTGGGGAACAAATCCAGCCACAATTGATACTTGTTTGACCGTTGCTGATGAATATGATGTGCAAGTAGCAATTCATACTGATACTTTAAACGAAGCCGGCTTTGTGGAAGATACAATTGCCGCTTTTAAACATCGTGCTATTCACACTTATCACACAGAAGGGGCTGGAGGTGGTCATGCACCAGACATTATTAAAGTTTGCGGACAAAGTAACGTTTTACCATCTTCCACTAATCCTACCCGTCCTTACACCGTCAACACTCTAGATGAACATTTGGATATGTTGATGGTATGTCATCATTTAGATGCAGCTATTCCTGAAGATGTATCTTTTGCTGAATCCCGTATCCGTCGAGAAACTATTGCTGCGGAAGATATTCTGCACGATTTAGGTGCGTTTAGTATGATTGCTTCTGACTCCCAAGCAATGGGGCGTGTCGGTGAAGTAATAATTAGGACTTGGCAGACAGCACATAAAATGAAGGTGCAACGGGGAAGCCTTGCTGGTGATAGTCATGCCGATAATTTACGAGCTAAACGTTATGTTGCTAAATATACAATTAATCCGGCAATCACCCATGGTATTTCTGAATATGTGGGATCAGTAGAAGCGGGGAAATTAGCCGATTTGTGTTTGTGGAAACCTGCTTTTTTTGGTGTCAAACCGGAAATTGTCATTAAAGGCGGCATGATTGCTTGGTCACAGATGGGTGATGCTAATGCTAGTATTCCCACACCCCAACCTGTATATATGCGACCGATGTTTGGCAGTTTTGCTGGTGCTAGAAATGCAACATCATTAACTTTTGTGTCTCAAGCTGCTTTGTCCAGAGAAATTCCTCAACAATTAAAATTAGGGAAATTAGCGATCGCAGTTTCAGGAACTCGTCAAATTACTAAGCGAGATATGAAATTAAATGATGCTTTACCTCATATTGAAGTAGATCCAGAAACCTACGAAGTTCGCGCAGATGGTGAATTATTAACTTGTGAACCAGCAACCGTTTTACCAATGGCACAAAGATACTTTCTCTTTTAGAATAGATGAAGATAAGATCCCCGACTTCTGACATCAATTTATAATTTGTGGACACAATAAATAAAAGAAGTCGGGGATCTGGATATGAACGATTGCTATAACTGAATACTTAACCTAAATCAAACAGTAATATTTCTGCATTTGAATTACTGCTAATTGTTAATTTCTCTTCTCCTGTAATTTCTACTCCATCTCCAGCTTTCAATTCGTGATTATTGAAAATTACTTCACCTTTAGCTATTTGCAACCAAGCATAACGATGGTTTTGGACATGATAATTTACCACATCACCTTGTGCTAAAATTCCCGCATAGAAAGAGACATCTTGGTGAATAGTTACAGCCCCATCTCGTCCATCTTCTGCCGCAATTAAACGCAGTTTTCCCTGCTTCTCTGACCTAGGAAAAGCTTTTTGTTCATATCTAGGTTTTAGTCCTTGCTGATTTGGTAAAATCCAGATTTGTAGTAGGTGTAATTCTTCAGTTTGAGAAGGATTAAATTCGCTGTGCATAATTCCAGTTCCTGCACTCATAACTTGTGCTTCACCGGGAAGAATTACCGAACCTGTACCTAAACTATCTTTATGTTCAACCGCACCTGATAAAACATAAGTGAGAATTTCCATATCTTTATGTCCATGAGTCGGAAATCCTGCACCAGCAGCAATGCGATCATCATTAATTACTCGCAAAGAACGAAATCCCATTCGGTTGGGATCATAAAAACCGCTAAAGGAAAATGTATGATAACTATTCAGCCAATCAATATGATTATGTCCACGGGAATTGCCATCATGAATTACATAATTAATGGTATTTTGAGTCATGATTTCACATTGCTATTTAATAGTTAAGTAGGTGAACACAATAAAACCAAACTGTGTAAAGAAACGTAAAATCGCTGAAAACTTCTTTACTCTTGCCTCTTGCCTATTGCCTTGCTATAACGACAATTTTCAACGCCAACCTACTTAGTTGTACTGGAAAATTGCCAAAGCAGAATTAGTTTTTTCACTGTTTATATAGTAAAGTAGATACAGGTAAATTCACAAATATGCACTAAAAAGTAAGATACAAGAACCCCAACCCCCTCCCCGCAAGCGAGGAGCTACATCTTCAAGGGTTTTCGGCATTTCCCTTATAATTTTATGAATTACTACGTGATCTATGATGGCAACTGCAATCTTTGTGTGACTTTAGTGCAGTTGTTGGAAAATTTAGACCAAGGGAAACTGTTTCGCTACGTTTCTATGCAAGATGAGGAGACATTATCTCAATGGGGGATTACCTCGACAGATTGTCAACAGGGGATGATTTTAATTGATGGTAATGCTACAGAAAGACGTTGGCAAGGTAGTAATGCGGCTGAAGAAATTGGGCGACTATTACCTCTAGGAAGCCTGTTTGTGGATGCGTATCGGACGTTACCGGGGATCAAATGGGCAGGAGATAGGTTTTATGAACAAATTCGGGATAATCGTTATACATTGTTTGGTAAGCGTTCCCAAACCTATCAATCAGCATACTGTGTAGATGGTAGTTGTATTAATAATCCTTAGTTTCCATTAAACACCTCTAAAATTTGCCGACAAACCTGTTTTAGCTTTTCCCCAACAACAGCCGAGGGTGTGGAATCACCAACAAAACTCCAAGTTTCAACGGTAGAAAGTCGCCAAACTTCCCCACTGTGGTCAAATCCAGCAGCTTCGACACCAATGGCGCGACGGTGATGAGTGATGGGATCTTGATAAAATCGGATTTGAATTAAAATACTGCGACAGCGCCAAGATTTGCTGATACCAGGAAAGTGAAAACCAATGTCTATGGAATCTGGATCTACTAATTCTCTGGTTTCTGGGTCATTGTGCCAGGGTTTAAGATCGGATTTGACATCAGGAAATTCATATTTAAATAAATTTACTACTGTAGCAATTTTGCTGGCAAATTCTAGGTTTGTGGCTTGTTCGGCTGCGTTCACTCAATAATACTCCTCTATTCGCTTGGTCTGTGGGGAAGATCAAGACAGAAAAACCTAAGTTAATTGTAACGGTTCATTACATAGCGATCTAAAATAACACTGTTAATCTGTAAACAAATAAAAAATTAATTTTCATCTATGGTGCGTCAACGTTCTATTTTTTCACTGATTTTTGGATTATTGGCCACATTTTTGATTAGTTGTGGTAGTCCTACTGTTGCTACTGTACCACCATCTTATACAGCAGCGGAAGTTGCCAAAATTCAGGAATATGTTCCCGGAATTCAGATGGTGCGCGATCGCTCTTCAGAACTGAAAAACCTCATTTCTAAGGGTGAATGGGTGAAAGTGGGTAATTTTATCCACGGACCAATGACAGAAGCTAGGTTAAATATGACTTATATCATTCCTAATCTAGCCAAACAAAACCAAGCCAAAGCTCGACAAATCAGCAAAGATTTGTTGAATGACTTAGTAAGAATTGATCAAGCTGCTACTGCGAGCAATACTAGCCTAGCTGCGAGTAAATACAAGGAAGCTTTTGCAGATATTGACAAATTCTTAGAACTAGTTCCTGAAAAGAGTAGCTAAGAGAGGAGTCACCGAGTCAGGAGTCACCGAGTCAGGAGGAAGAAAGAAGAAGAAAGAAATTTCTCCCCTGTTCCCTGTTCCCTGCTTCATTTCGAGTCTTGAATCACAAAATGCTAGGGTGATGGAGTGATAGGGTGGAAAAGAAGACTTTTGATTCTTCACCTCTGACTCCTAGCAAAAACCGTCAGTAACCCAGCCCTGAAGGGACTGAGCTTGCAAGAGTAATCAAACAAGCTGTACTGACCAGACCACCCTGAGCTTAGTCTCATGGTAGCCGTTATTTGAGTCACGACACCTGGGAATGCGTAGCTAGTTCCCCGCTCTGTCGCTTGTGATTAAACAGTTCTAAGGTCACTGGAACAGTGTTGCAAGCTCAAGCAAGCTCTTATAACTGGTCGTTCGCGCAGCGTGCCGGAGGCATCTAGCTAACATTACCCCAGAAATGGGAGGCTCTTTGGAGCAAAACATTATGCGTACAGAGTTGGGAATTTTGAATCGGTAATTGTCCCGTTGAAAGTACATCACAAGAGTACCCCGAATTTCCCAACTCCAAGGCGGTAATGAAAAAATATTCAAGGTGGTTAAAACCGCTCGTGTCGCTTTCCTCTCAGCACTGAAGTGTCTGAGTTTCCCACTTACCGGGTATTCTTATGAATATAGTAATTATCGGCTGTGGTGTGGTTGGGGCGGCGATCGCCTATGAACTCAGCCAAGTTAAAGGTTTAAACATCACCGTTTTCGAGCAAAAACAACCTGCACAAGGTTCTACCAGCGCTGCCCTCGGTGTTTTAATGGGCATAATCAGTAGTAAAACCAAGGGTATTGCTTGGCGAATGCGACAAAATAGCATCCAACGCTATGAAACTTTGATTCCTGAATTAGAAGGGATTACAGGGCGAAAAATCCCTTGTAACCGTCAAGGAATCGTGATGCTGTTGTCAGAAAATTTAGAACACCCCTTAGAAAGTGGGGTTGAGGTGCTTTCAGAATGGGAACAACTGCGAGAAATTCGCCAATCTCAAGGTTGGGAATTGCAAGTTTGGGATCAAAAACAACTGCAAAAATATTGTCCCCAAGTTAGTGATCCGCAAATTATTGGTGCTGTCTATTCTCCCCAAGATTTACAACTAAATGCCACAGCTTTAACTTTAGCCTTAGTAGATGCAGCCCAACGCAATGGGGTAAAGTTCAAATTTGGTGTATCTGTGACGGGAACAGAAACCCCACCTCCACCACCCCCAACTCCTTTACACATCAAAAAAGGATTGGGAGAACCACATAAATGTAATTTTATTGAAACTACAGAGGGCGAAGTTGCCGCTGATTGGTTTATCATGTCTGCGGGTTTAGGTTCAACGGACTTAACTGCACAATTAGATCAAATGGTGAATATCCGTCCGGTGCTGGGACAAGCTTTATATTTAAGTTTAGGACGGACTTTAGGAAATCCTGATTTTCAACCGGTGATTACTGGTAATGATGTGCATATTGTACCAATGGGAAATGGTGATTATTGGATAGGAGCAACGGTAGAATTTCCTGATGATGAAGATCAAATATCTCCAAGTCAAGAATTATTGGATGCTGTCAGACAACAAGCGATCGCATTTATCCCAGATTTAGCCGCAGCTAAGGTTCTCCGCACTTGGTCAGGATTGCGCCCTCGTCCCGAAGGCAGACCAGCGCCAGTAATTGATAAGTTACCGGGTTTTACGAACATTCTTCTGGCTACGGGACACTATCGCAATGGTGTTTTACTCGCACCAGCCACAGCCACAGCGATTCGGGAAATGATTGTACCCCAATAATAATTAAGATCCCCGACTTCTTAAAGAAGTCGGGGATCTGCCAATTCATCAGTACCCATTACCCATTACCGTAGGGGGAGTAGGGTGAGTAGGGGGAGTAGGGGAGAAATTTCTTCCTTCTTCCTTCTTCCTTCTTCC
>NZ_VIKY01000147.1:0-18376 GCF_009711925.1 Dolichospermum sp. UHCC 0352
TCTCCAAATGCTTCGCCCGTACAGTTGTCATTTGTCAGTTGTCAGTGGACTAGATTAAGCCGATACGGTCAAGAGGCCAGAAGCGAAATGTAGCACGACCGATGACGTTTTGACGGGGGACAAAACCCCAATAGCGAGAGTCATTACTATCATTGCGGTTGTCTCCCATGACGAAAAATGCGCCTTCCGGGACTTTGATTTCTGGAAATGGGCTATTTGGTGGTTCAGCAATGTAGTCTTCTGTTAAGGCTGTACCGTTGAGGTAAACTTTGCTTTGAGCGATGCTAATTACTGCTCCTGGTTCACCAATTACCCGTTTGATAAAGGCTTGGTTTTGAGAATATCCGCGTCTTTGTAATTCTGGTGGTGAGTTAAAAACGACGATATCGCCGATTTTAGGAGGATGAATCCGGTATGATACTTTTTCTATGACCAAGCGATCGCCTGTGTGTAAAGTAGGGTACATTGATTCTGATGGAATCAGGCGTGGTTCAGCGATAAATGTCCGAATTAGCAGAGCTAAACACAGGGCAATAGTTATTAAAACTAAATTTTCCTGCCAACCACTCCAGATTTTTGTTTGTGAAGAAGCATCTTTTATATCACTTTCGTGAGGAGTCATAGTTAACAGTGTAAGGGGGATAGAAGGGCAGGGGGAGTTGGGGAAGTTGGGGGAGTTGGGGGAGTTGGGGGAGTTGGGGGAGTTGGGGGGGGAAAGAATTTTCCCAATGACAACGGACAACGGACAACTGTACGGGCGAAGCATTTGGAGAACTATTTTTGGCAATGACCGATAATTTATCTTCCAAATGCTTCGCCCCTACTGACAACGGACAACGGACAACGGACAACTGACTAATGACCATTATCTGATTTAGCGGTAATGACTTCTGCGGGACGGAGGACTTTTTCACCTAAATGAAATCCGCGACGGACAATTTTAGTGATTGTTTGGTCTGGGATATCCGTTCTTTCTTCCCGATCAATGACGCGACATAAGTTAAAATCTGGTTCTGTGCCTTCTTGTAATTCTATAGGTAAAAGTTGGCGCTTTCCTAAAACACCGAGAAACTTGCGATTAACTGCACCTATGGATCTGGGTAAGCGTTCGATAAATTCTGGACTAGGATTGGGATTGTTTTCTAGATAGTCTAATAAAGCTTCTAAGGCATCAGCAACTTCTAAAAGTTCCAAGAATAAATCTTCTGTTTGGGCTGTAGTTCGGGTTTGCTGTTCTCTCAAAGACTGCTGTAATACTACATTATCTTTTTGCAGAATGCCGAGTTTTTGGACGAGTAATTCTCGTAATTCTAAGCTAATTAGATAGTTTGGGGATAAGTCAGGCACGGGAAATCTCTTTAGATAGCACAGTTAGAATTTTGTTAGCCCAAGTGTTAATTTGGGAATGAGGATGATTACTCAAAAGCGTTTCCGCAGTAATAATTACAGATGCCCGCAGTTGTTTTTTTTGGGCAAAATTTTCAGCTTTCTGACTAGCTTGTTTGAAGTTGTCAACTATCATCATGGGTTTTTCCTTTTACAGCTACTAGGAATTTTCAACTCCTGATCTATATCTAATTTATTTTCCCGTTTTTGTAATTCGGCGTTAGCGGCAACGATTAATTGCCAATCAGTAGGTTTACTACAAAACTTGCCAGCAATACTACTAAGAGTATCTCCTGATTTTACGGTATAAGTGGCTAGTGGTGACGCTGGTTTAGGAATGACAGGGGTAATTACCTGGGGACTGAGATTAGGAGTAGTAGTAACTGTAGGTTTAGGAACTGTTGCGGTATATATAGCTGTTTGCAGGGCAAAAAAACTACCTCCTACACCGATAGTAATACCAATCATCAGCATTAAGATAGCGATGCCTGTTGTCCAGGATTTTGGCTGCTGGGGTAATTCTGCCAATGAGCGAATTAGAGAAACATCAGTATCACAATTAGGACAAATGTTGCCCTCAATTCCTTGATACCCGCAAACAGGACAATCAACTTTAGTTTTGGTGTTCATCGCTTAAGTCCCGTGATAATACTATGACTGGGTAATTCTTGATTTAACCAATGTTGCACATCTGGTTTTAACTTACCTTTGGGGGTTAAAGTCCCCTGCTTCTACAAGCAGCGGGTTTTGCGTCGGGGTAAAATCCCCGTTGCAAAACGTAATTCTAAATTCTAAATTCTAAATTCTGCATTCTTTTAATTCCCGCTATAAATGATCTACCTCATTACTATCACTACTGATGGCTGCATTTAACATCCGAGAGAGTTTGTCAGACATGGCATTAGCTTCAGTAGGGGCAACGGCTTTGGCTTGTTGGATAGCGAGAATACAACCTTGTACTAACTGGACTTCATCAGGTAAATTGCGAATTTCTCTTCTGGTTTTTTGACTGTGATCCTCCATGGAGGAGATATTATTAGTATTAATAGCAAATTGTAATTCTTGACTCAAGTTTTGTAATCGTTCTGGCTGAAGTTCAGGAATCATATTCTAATTCTTGATAGATTTTCTCATCTACCTGCCCCCTTGAAAAATTACAACTCACTTTGACAAAGGGATTATTTTTTAACCGACATTCCGCACTCATAATCTAGTATGACTCTTTTCAAAAATTATTCTTAATAAGGTTCAAAATCTTACGTATTAAAGCTTAAAGTATTTGATAAAATATGTATTTTTAAAGACAATAAAAAATAAAATTAAGGAAATATTCGCATATTACAAAATGAAGTGCGGAATATGGGATTTAATTATTAATGAGAACTTAACTAACTCTTGAGTAACCAAACCCGATAAAAATGGTCGGGTATGTTTGACGTGGATTTTGCCTTGTGCTAGTATCATTCCAAAGTTGACGGATACCCAGGGAACGCAAAATTATGACTCAGGCGATTACAAACCTCAACCAAGCGAACACTTCTATTCTCAAGGCTTTGAAGTGTAAAGAATGTGGAGCAGAATACGAACTTAAAGCCACTCATGTATGTGAATTGTGTTTTGGACCGTTGGAAGTCAAATATGATTACAATGTTCTTAAAAGCTTAGTTAGTCGAGAAACTATTGAAGCTGGTCCCAATTCTATCTGGCGCTATCGTCACTTTTTGCCAGTTGCTACAGATGATTATATAGATGTGGGAACAGGAATGACTCCCTTGGTGCGTTCCCACCGTCTTGCCCGTCGCCTGGGTCTAAATAAACTTTATATTAAAAATGATGCCGTCAATATGCCCACCCTGAGCTTTAAGGATCGGGTGGTGTCAGTTGCCCTCAGTAGAGCAAGAGAATTGGGTTTTACGACTGTTTCTTGTGCTAGTACAGGTAATTTAGCAAATTCTACCGCAGCGATCGCTGCCTACGCTGGTTTAGATTGCTGTGTATTTATCCCTTCTGACTTAGAAGCTGGTAAAGTCATCGGTAGCTTGATTTATAGTCCTACCCTGATGTCAGTCAAAGGCAACTATGATCAAGTTAATCGTCTTTGCTCAGAAGTTGCCAATACCCACGGTTGGGGTTTTGTGAATATTAACCTGCGTCCTTACTACTCTGAAGGTTCTAAGACATTAGCCTTTGAAGTTGCAGAACAACTAGGTTGGCAATTACCAGATCATATAGTTGCCCCTTTGGCTTCTGGTTCTCTGTTTACCAAAATTTATAAAGGTTTCCAAGAATTTGTCGAAGTTGGTTTGGTAGAAGGTAAAGATGTTCGCTTTAGTGGCGCTCAAGCGGAAGGTTGTTCCCCCATTGCGAAAGCTTTTAAAGAAGGTAGAGACTTTATTCAACCAGTTAAACCTAACACAATTGCTAAATCAATTGCGATTGGCAACCCTGCCGATGGTGTATATGCTGTAGAAATCGCTCAAAAAACCAACGGTAATATTGAATCAGTTAATGATGCCGAAATTATCGAAGGTATCAAACTATTGGCAGAAACCGAAGGTATCTTTACCGAAACCGCAGGTGGTACAACCGTTGCTGTTCTTAAAAAATTAGTAGAAGCTGGCAAAATTGATCCAGATGAAACTACAGTGGTTTATATCACTGGCAATGGTTTGAAAACCCAGGAAGCAATTCAAGGCTACATTGGTGAACCTTTAACAATTGATGCCAAACTAGACAGTTTTGAACGGGCTTTAGAAAGATCCCGCACACTTGACCGCTTAGAATGGCAAGAAGTTACAGTTTAATCCTGTCACTAACAATTAATTGTAGGGGTTTAGCACTGCTAAACCCCTACCAACCAAATCACTCACTAACAATTAACGTTTAAACAATGGCTGTCAAAGTTTTAGTTCCCACAGTTCTACAAAAGTTTACAGAAGATCAAGCTGTCTTAGAATGTAGTGGTAGTAATATTTCTGAATTGTTTGATTACTTAGAAACAAGCTATCCTGCTATTAAGGGGCGTTTGCGGAAGCCAGACGGAGAGCCTTTACGGTTCTTAAATTTCTATGTCAACAGCGAAGATATTCGATTTTTACAAAATACAGAAACACCACTTGAGGATAAAGATGAAGTGAGTATTGTTCCCGCTGTTGCAGGTGGTTGAAATATCGCTGGAGGGTTTAGGGTATGGGATTTTCATAATCTCAAATTACCCATTACCCAATCTTATCCAACATACTTCTTGAAAAGTTACTATTTAAACGATTTTATCCCAATTATAGGCCAAGCTGCACAGAATCATGAAACTTATTAATTCATCCGTCTTTATCTGCGCTAATCTGCGTTAATCTGCGGTTAATTACTCTTAAAATCTTATTTTATATCTAAATAGCTGTAGCTATGCTCTAGTATGTCAAAATAAAAATAACTGACTACCCCAAAATGAGCAATGGCAGAAGAAACTAATCAAAATCAAGCGGGAGATGTAGCTTCTAATCCTGCTGCAACCGCCCCAGAAAAGCCCCCAGCAGAGACTAAAGCTGCCAAAAAGGAAAAACCCCCAGCATTGGAAGATAAGCCTTTTGAAGAGTTTATGCAGCAGCATTACCTCCCAGCGTTGCAAGAGGCAATTACTAAAGAAGGTGTGCCAGATGTAAAGCTGACTTTTGCCAAGCAGAAATATTCTATTATTGGTTTTAATTCAGCGGAAGAATGTTGGCAAGTTATTGGTTCTTGGCAAGGGGGACAACGCCAGTTTAACGTATATTTCCCTGAAGAAAATATTCAAGGTAAAAAGGGATTTTCCTGTAATGAAGGTAAAAAACCCAGTACCTTGGAGTCATTTCTAATTGATGAGCGCAAAACTACCCTAGAATTGTTGGTATCTCGGCTAGTGTACCGCTTAAATGGACAAAAGTGGCTAGGTAGAAATTAGAACTTTACAATTCATCGAAATAATAAGTAACGACTCCAGAAATGGGGTCGTTACCTATTCTGAGATGATCTGATTGCAGCATTTCTCTGAGTATAGTTTCCACTTCCACAATACCAGATCCGGTAGCCCTAACACCTTGAATTACAGTTAAACTACCACCATTAGCCTCTGCGGCTTCTATCAGTTTAACAATCAGTGGTTTATCAGTTGGTTTCTGGACTTGGGAAATAAATATCCGTTCATTCATGGGTATACCCAGAGGTGATAAACCTGCTTTTAACCGCAAATTCTGCTCATATTCGTCAACCATATTCGGTATGATTAATAAATCATAGATTTGCCCCATGTAAAATAAACCGCAGGTAAATAGCCATAATAAACCAGTAGCGGTTTTGCCATTATATAACCGATGTAAACCGTTTATTCCCAAAAAACCAGCCCCACATAAAAGGTAAGAGACAAGAATCCGGTCTTTATTTTCGTTATTTTTTATGCTCATTTTATTTTATGTCCATTTAGGATTTACTGGTTTAAGAGTCCACACTTCAATTAAATACCCCTTGTCAGCCTTCGATTCCCCAATTAACGATTGTATTTTTAATTCTAACCATGATTTACCTTTCTCCCGAACTTCAAGCTAGACTTTCCACTCCTTTAAAAATTGGCTCATTTGAGGTTAAAAGCCGGGTTTTACAGTCTCCTTTGTCCGGGGTGACAGATATGGTGTTTCGGCGTTTAGTGCGTCGTTATGCACCAGAATCTATGGTGTATACAGAAATGGTAAATGCTACGGGTTTGCATTACGTTAAGCAGTTACCAATCATTATGGAAGTAGATCCTAATGAACGTCCAATTAGTATTCAATTATTTGATTGTCGTCCGGATTTTCTCGCGGAAGCAGCCATAAAAGCAGTGGCTGAAGGTGCGGATACGATTGATATTAATATGGGATGTCCTGTTAATAAAATTACTAAAAATGGTGGTGGTTCTTCTTTATTACGTCAACCAGAAATTGCGGAAGCAATTGTCCGAGAAGTTGTCAAAGCTGTAGATGTTCCCGTGACGGTGAAAACCCGCATTGGTTGGAATGATCATGAAATTACTATTCTTGATTTTGCGAAAAGAATGGAAGACGCGGGAGCAAAAATGATTACTGTGCATGGACGGACTCGCGCTCAAGGTTACAATGGTAATGCGCGGTGGGAATGGATCAAAAAAGTCAAGGAAATTTTATCAATTCCTGTAATTGGTAATGGGGATATTTTCTCTGTGGAAGCTGCGGTAAAATGTTTAGAACAAACTGGTGCAGATGGGGTAATGTGTTCTCGTGGAACTTTAGGTTATCCGTTTTTAGTTGGTGAGGTTGATCATTTCTTAAAAACTGGAGAATTATTAACACCACCTAACCCAATTCAACGCTTAGAATGTGCCAGAGAACATCTTTTTGCTTTGTGGGAATACAAGGGAGATAGGGGAGTCCGTCAAGCTCGTAAACACATGACTTGGTATGCAAAAGGCTTTATGGGTGCGGCTGATTTACGGGGTAAGTTAAGTTTAATGGAAACTGTCCAACAAGGTTTAGATTTAATTGATGGTGCGATAGAAAGATTAGCAAATGGTTATGAAGTTGAAGAAGAAGTACCAGCTATTATTGCACTTTAGCATTGATTTCTAGATTAGGTTAAGCGATAGGTTAACACAAGCTAAGGGACTTCCAAATAAAAAAATACTCAACCACCTAACGCAAAAATCTCTCAAACCCTTATTCCTCTGTGTCCTCTGCGCCTCTGTGGTTCGTTAATCAGGATAATTTATTTCTTGGAAGTCCCTAAGTAGGTTGGCGTTGAAAATTGTCGTTATGGCAAAGCAAAAGGCAAGAGGCAAGAGTGAAGAGGGTTTAGGCGATTTTACATTTCTTTACACAGTTTGGTTTTATTGTGTTCACCTACTTAAGTGCGATCGCTAATTCTTTAAACTCCCACTTTTTATAACAAACCCCGATAACGAATAAAAATCAAAATCACAGCCCAAGAACCTAATGCAACTTTAACAGCAACTAAGATATTTAATATTGGCAAAATTCCGCCACTAAAAAGCATTCCTAACTCACCGTGTGGTAACTCAAATCCCGACAAAGTTATCACTGATAAAACAATAAAGACTAACACCGAAATCTTTTCCCACATAGCCGCGTGCCACTGTTGGTAAATATCCTGCATCCATTGGTATGATGAGGTAATTGCTATGAGTCCGATTGCTGTTCCTCCAGCCACCCCAGCCGCAAAACCACCTCCCGGACTCAAATGCCCCCTAATTGCTAATTCAATGCCCACTAATGCCGCAATTGTCGCCCCTAGACGAGCTAATATTATTGATGGTTGATCTTTAAATTGATAGATGCTGCAAGATGGTTTTTCATTAGCTAATAAAAAATTAGCTCCGAGAATGGCTATAGTAAAAACAATAACTTCAAAGATTGTATCATATAGCCGATTTCTGAAAATAATCCCTGATACTGCATTGGGAACACCACTTTCTTTAACCACTGTTTCCACAATGGAAATATCTGGTAAATTTAGTTCTGAATTAGGCATAATCAGCATTTTCACAAATAAAGCTATTCCGGCTAAAATGTAAACTAATTTCATAGATTTTGCGCTCCTGAATCTAAAATATTGAAATATTGTAAAGTTGTTTTCGGTGATGAAAGTTTACTTTTCATAATCTTATAGATGCGTTCCACTCTAATTACAGTTTGGTATGTTTCCTGTGCTTGCTCACTTTTTTCTAATTGCACACAACTAGCATGAATCTCTTTTTCTATTAATGCCTGTTGTAAGGTTTCTTTAGTAGGATAAGGTACGAGTTCTAGACGTAAATAATGTTCATTAAAAATGCTGCGAAAATCGTTTATCAGTTGTTGAAAATTGCTATCCTGATTTTTTTCTATTGACTGATTTTCCATGACACCAAGACGTAACACTAAGGATGAACGAACTGCAATTGCATAGAGGGTAATTGATAGCATTGTTCCCATTAATGCTTCTGTTAAAGCCACATCTGCTGCACCTAAAACTGCATCTACCATTGCCGCAACTGCACCGAGTACCCCACGAATGATTAAGGCATGATAGGGGTTAGTTTGAGTTACTAACATCCCCGCAGTTAAGGGTAATAAAGCAATGATTAAATAGAGATAAGTATCATTCATGTTTTTCCTCTTCTGTTGAACAATATGCTAATACATAACCCAGCATAGTATTCCAAATTGCTAAGGAGATAATGCCAAGAATAAGTAATGGCCATTCACTGGGTATTTTCAATAATAGTCCGACAATAATCATCATTGAACCTAACGTATCAGCAACAGAAAGTCCATGTAATTTGAATAATACTGATCTGTTGCTGACTAAATGAGAAGTTCCCCAAAACCAGAAAACTATGCCGATACCTATGCAGGTATAACTAAGAATGTTGATCATTTAGTAGTCCTATTTGAATTGTAAAAGTTGCTAGTTGTCAGATCCCCGACTTCTTTTAGTATCTAGTAAATAAATTATTAATTAAGATCAGAAGTCGGGGATCTTATTGTTAGTTTTAATCATACTTCACCTAATCTTCTGAGAATATGTGCTAATAACATTAATGCGGCATTTCCTACCGTCAAAATAATCGCTGCGACTACACCAATCATCCAATCATCTCGTAAAACGGAAATTACGAGAATCATGATGGCTACTTTACTAGAAATGCTGCCAAAAGCTAACATTTTCTGCCAGGTATCATCACTTCTCCAAGCTTCATAAATGGGAATGAGTAGTGCTAAAATCATTGCCGTTAAGACTATTTCTAGTTTCATGATTGTTTTCTCTTGGGTTTAATGTGGTGGACTTCATACCATCCTTCTTCGTGGTATTTCATGACGATGGTTTTGGGTGTAAAGGTAATTAGAAATATATCAAGAAAAATCAATAAAGGTGATCTGTTGAGTTTGACTCTTTCCATGATAATTTCTTCTTGATTATGGGGACGGAAGATAATTTCAAATGCCTCCATAAAAGCAACCGGAATAGCAACAAAGATTTTAATTATTACCTTTAACCAAGATTTTAATTTTTCTGGTGATGACTTACCACGTGGTAAAAGTAAGGCAATAATTACACCGATGATAATATTTGTTAAACTCACATTAGCTGTGAGTAATAACCAAATTGACAGTCTGAATATGAGATGTCCAATCATGGTAAAGCCATCCAAAATAATAGGATTAAAGTTAAACTCATGACACCAACTAAATGCTCAAATTCTTCAAATACACGAGGTAGAGATATGGATAATTTCTTGAAAATGAAATGATATCCTAACCAGCCCGCAGCAATAGTTAAAAGTGCTTTTGTAATATTGGTGATTTCATAAGCTGGAAGATAGACAATATTTGCCACAAATAATCCAGTAATTAAAAAGATTACTGATATCCAAAAACCGGATTCTGTTTTCTGTTCTTCTTCTTCTTCTTCTGCTTTTGCATGGGGGAGAAAAATAAATTTAGCAAAAGATATGGCTGTACCAACTGCGGCAATATTCATCACTATAAATTGCCAAGATTCTAAATTTTTTGTCGTTAATACTTTTGCCTCAAAACCTGACAACAAAGGCAAACCAGAAATTGATAAACTAGCAATAACTAAAGGTATCCAAATTGTTGTATGAATGGGTTTATTTTGCAGTTCTTTAAAATTGCGACTGGGTAAAGAACCCGCAATCAAAAATAAAGACGATTTGACTAATCCATGAGTGAGGGCATAAAATCCACCTACAGCCGGTGCAGCGAGAATCCAGCCTAACTGGGAAATAGTGCTAAATGCTAACAGGCGCTTGGTATCCTTTTCAAAGACAGCATAGGATACACCCATTAAAGCTGTTCCCACACCAAAAATTCTGACTATAATATCAATTTCTTCGGAAACTAATGCACAACGTAATAAAGGCAAAACACTGGCTTTAACGACAATTCCTGACATCAATGCGGAAACTGGGGTTTCTGATTCAGAATGAGTTAAAGGTAGCCATAAACCGGAGACAAAAATTCCAGCTTTGATGAATAATCCCAGAAAAATTAGTGCTAGTGCTTCCGGGGGTGATCCTTTTAACCCGGCAAAATTAAAGGAATGATGTGTTTGATAAACTAATACTGCACCTACTAAATAAAATAGCATTGCAGTATTGCTAACAAAGAGATACCGTAAACCTACCCAAATTGAGCGATCGCTACGGGGATAAGCAATCAACAGAAAAGCCGCAATACCGCTGACCTCTAAAGCCACATATAAACTAATGAAATCGGCACAGATAAAGGCAGCATTGAGGCTACCATGCACAATAATCATCTGGGCATAGAAAAAAGCCGTTTTATCACTGCGCCAGCAGTAGAGGGCAACAGCAGCCGTTACCAGGGCATTTGTGAAAATAAAATAACCACTTAACTCGTCGGCTACTAAGGTAATACCGAAACTATCCAGTAAATTCATTGTGATGGGTGATGGTTCGATAAATAGCTGCAACCCATAAGCAGCAGAAGCAATAGTCCCCCACAATGTCAAATGTCGGTTCAGTTTGGGGACTAGAAAAATCATGAACCCTAGAAAAAATGGGGTAGCAATCCAAGCTAGTGTAATGGTATTCATGGTGTATTATTTTTTTCAATCTCGTTGCTTTCCAATGTGGGGTTATCCCGTGCTAATTTCATCACACCAACCAGCATCAAAGCCTGAATGGAAAACCCGATAACTATCGCTGTTAATATCACTGCTTGGGGAACTGGATCGGCATAAGCAATGTTTTTTACATCGGAAATAATGGGAGTAAATAAGCCTTGTCGTGATGCAATTAGTACATAAAAGGCAATCACACCTGTACTCATCACATCCATAGAGACAATTTTCATTACCAGGTTTTTTTTGAGGATGATGCCAAAAAAACCACACAATATTGTTATCAGTACGCACGCTTCTAACACGGGAGTTATTTAATTTTATGATAAAGTGCTGATTTAATATAAGCACGAATTTCTAGTGCTAGGTTAATCTTGACACTAAAATATTCTGATGATTATTATAGGTATATCTAATGATTTATGTTTTCTTTACTTTTAAAATATCTGTTGAGATAAATCTATCCTTTCACAACTTTTAAAGTTTGCAAAGTTTCATCTGCACAACCAGTAATAAAACCACCCATTTTTTGAATTTCTTGCAAATATTCTAAAGCTGATTTTGTAATTAGTTCTCCTGGCATTAATACGGGAATTCCTGGAGGATAAGGACAAATAATTTCTGCACAAATCCGTTCTAGGGTTTTCTCGAAAGGTAAGATCTCACTATCAGCAAAAAATGCCTCACGGGGAGAAATGCACATAGAAGGGGCGATTATAGTATCTTTTTTATATTTACAGATTTTTTCCCGATTTGTCAAGTGGGGAATTTGGGTAAGATTATTTAAGGTTTGTACTAATGTTTCAATATCAGTTTTTGTGTTTCCTAGGCTAATAATAAATGTGAGATTTTGTAAAGATGAAAATTCTGGGGTTACTCCATTGGCATTAATAATATCTTCAGCAGTAAAACCTGTTAAACCTAACTGAGAAACATTAACGGTTAACCGGGTTTTATCTAAATCTATAAAGCCGTTATTTTTTATATGGTTTTGAGCTATTTGTAAAACCGATAAACTAGGAATTTTGTTGATTTTATCAATTGCTTCTTTGGCTAATTCCAAAGTTTCAAACATCAGCTTTTCTCCATGTATTGCCATTTGCTGACGTGCGGCATCTAGAGAAGCTAAAAGGATAAAACTAGGACTGGTAGATTGAACTAATTGCAAAGCTTTATTCACTCTATCAATATCAATTCTTTGACCTTGAATATGTAACATTGATGCTTGTGTCATTGCTCCCAATGTTTTATGAATTGATTGTACTGTTAAATCTGCCCCTGCGGATAAAGCAGATGTTGGTAATTCTGGGTGAAAATGAAAATGTGCGCCATGGGCTTCGTCTACAATTAAGGGAATATTATATTGGTGGGTAAGGTTTACCAATGCTGGCAAATTCCCACAAACACCATAATAATTAGGATAAACTATCAGCACTACTTTTGTATCTGGATGTTTTGCTAATGCTGCTTTTAATGTTTCCGGTGTAATACTGTAAGAAATATCTAAATCTGAGTTGTATGCAGGATTTATAAAAATAGGAATTGCCCCAGAAAGAATTAACCCAGAAATCACAGAAGAGTGGACATTTCGCGGCAGAATAATTTTTTCTCCTGTTCTACAAGTAGCGAGAATTGCAGCTTCAATTCCGCAGGTAGAACCATTAACTAAAAACCATGTTTTCTCTGCACCAAAAGCCTCTGCTGCTAGTTCTTGTGCTGCGAGAATTACGCTTTGGGGTGTGAATAAATTATCTAATTCTGCTAATTCTGTTAAGTCAGCACGAAAGACATCTTTTCCAATTAAATCGGTTAAAAGTGGAGAAATGCCCGCACCGTGTTTATGTCCTGGGGTGTAAAATGGTGCATGAGAACGGGTTGTACAGGCTTTTAAGGCATCTATGAGGGGGGTTTGGTTTTGATTTAGCATTTTTATGGAAAAGAGGACTTGAGAGCTTTAAGTAAAAATTAATAAAGTATAGAAGATAAACAAATAATATGGTATATTGTATTTAAATTCAAACCTTTATGCAGACTAAAACTATGCCTAACGAAGAAGTAATCTTTTTTGAGGAAGAGGAAGACGAAGAAATTGAGTCTGAACCGCTGAGTGGGTTAATTCCTGAATTAAAGCCAATTCGAGAAATTGTTGTTTCTGGTAGTGACTGGACAACAGAGACAATCTTTAATCAACTTGTTCGGGGTAATATAGAGCTAAATCCAAGATTTCAAAGACGAGATGCTTGGGATATCACTCGTAAAAGTAGGTTTATCGAATCACTTATACTTGGATTTCCAATACCACAAATAGTATTAGCTGCTAATCGTCAGGAAAAAGGTAAATTTATTGTTCTTGATGGTAAGCAACGCTTGTTAACAATTCTGCAATTTTATGGCAGGAGTGATGAAAACATACCAAACAATGCCTTTGCTTTAAGAAATCTAGAGTTCAGACGTGATTTAATCGGCAAAAAATATGAAGATTTTAAAAATGATATCCTTTTGAGATCTGAACTTAATGCTCTCGACAACCAAACTATTCGTACAGTATTAATTAGGAGTTGGCCTAACGAAAACTTACTATATAAAATTTTTCTGCGGCTGAATATAGGAGGTACTCCATTATCTCCTCAAGAGCTAAGACAAGCATTGCATCCAGGTACTTTTATCAATTGGTTAGATGATCAATCAGTTGAAAGTAAGGCTCTGAGAAAGATATTTAAATCATCAAATCCTGATCCTCGGATGCGTGATGTTGAATTATTATTACGTTATATAGGATTTCATTATTTCTTATCTGATTATCGGGGAAATCTCAAGGAATTTCTTGACATGACTTGTGAAAAGCTTAATAATAAGAGATATCATGATATTACAAATGTAATTTATCAATTTGAAGAAGCAGTACAAACAACTATTAATATATTTGAAGAAAAAAACTTCTCTCGTTTATGGTCGAGCAGAAATAATAAATATCAAAGCCAATTCAATCGAGCAATTTTAGATGTGATGGTTTTTTATTTTTCAGATGAAATAATCAGGAAATCTGCTGAAGATCATCAAGAAAAAGTTAAAATTGCTTTTCAGGAATTATGTTCATCAAACAGTGGTTTTAGAGAAGCTGTTGAACGCAGAACGCAGAATATTCCTGAGATTTATAATCGTCTGAGGTTGTGGGGTGAAAGTCTCCGAAAAGTTTTAGAAGTAAACTTTGATTTACCTGAACTAGATGGCAATCGGATTATTTTCAATGGTTTAAGGTAGGTTATTAATAAGATATGCCAGAATCTGATAGATTTATTACTTTAAGAACGCAGTTAAACAAGTTAAAAGACGAATTTCTGCCTGAAATTAGCCCAATAAGTTCATATTCCGAGAGTCAATTATCTAGAACTGCTGCATATAGAGTTTTAGCTCATGCTGAAATTGAATCTTATCTTGAAGAAAGAGCTTGGGAAGTTGTTCAAAATGCCAAAACTCTTTGGGATGAAAGCGGTAGAACAACTCGTACTTTAATATGTCTGCTTGGTTTCTCTGGTTTAACTATGGATAAACCATCAGATACACTCAGTAGAAACAACGTAACTCAAGACAATCACGACAAGCGATTGAAAATAAGCAAGAAAATTGCTTTATCTAGCAATGAATTTTGGAAGATTATTGATAATAATCATGGATTAAAAGAAAAAAATATTTTAGCATTATTATTACCCATAGGGATAGATAGTAATGACTTAGATCCTAATAATACTTGGCTTGCTACCATGAATACATTTGGAGAAAAACGAGGTCTTGTCGCACATACTTCAGCTACATCATACATGACTACTCAAACTCCAGATCCTGCAAATGAATTAAATACTGTAAACCAAATTACTGATGAACTTTTAAGAATAGATGAATTAATCAATGATTTGATAGAATAAAATGTAAAATATTCTTACTTTGAAAAAATCAAACAACATGAACTTAAAAGATATCAAACAAAAACTATTCCCCATCATCAAAATCATCTCCACCGCACTCATCACCAGCGCCATGGGGTTAGAATTATGGAATCTCCAAACATCAATAACCAATAACCAACTACCCAGTATCTTAACCCCTGCTTTAATCATTGCTCATATTGCCCTATCCGCTCATTTTATTGAAGCATTAATTGCCGCTTATTATGCCCCAACACGCAATCAGACAGCAATCAAATATGCAACTTATACATTTTTTGTCGGTACAGTTGGTTTATTAGAATTGTGGGAAAATCAGGATATAGCAGCAGTTAGCAGTCAGAAAGAAGAATAATCTCAAACCTAAATTAAGGAACTGCAAGTTGATATAATTGCCCTTTTGAGGTCGCCGCGAGATTAGATTGGGCTAAACTCTTAATCTCATTCTGTCAGTAGAATCTCAGTGGCTTGGCTCCCTGAGAGTGTCAATCCTACAGCCTCCTTAGTGGAAATAGATAACTCGCGCATCTATCCTATGGTATTTCAACACGCTAGATAAACACTCGGCTTCTTCTCTTTTACTAGAACTCCCAGCGTATATATAAGTCCCAAGCCGATGCTTGGCTAAAAATGCGTCAGAAACATAGCTTCTGACAACATTTAATAATTGATCTGAATTGCCAGGAATAACAACCACATACGGGCGGTTTGGCACTTTACCAATGACGATCACATTATTCTGCTGGACAGTATTCACCGATTTGCTAACTTGAGGCAAACTTAGGGGAATACAATTGGGTGCTTGCCCCCAAGCCTTGGATAATAAACTATGCCATAAAACAGTTGTAACTATGGCTGTAATTAGATACTTGTTCATACCATTTTAGATTTTAGATTTTTTTATACCACCAATGACTCCAACCATCCTCCACCTGTTTGAACTATCCTTATACTTGAAACCAAAATCTAAAATTTACAATGCTAAGAGCCGGAATTGTCGGACTTCCCAACGTCGGAAAATCAACCCTATTTAACGCTGTAGTCGCTAATGCTAAAGCTGAAGCGGCTAATTTCCCATTTTGCACCATTGAACCGAATGTTGGCATGGTTTCAGTACCAGACGACCGGTTAGACGTTCTCGCAAAAATTGCTGGTTCTGCACAAATCCTAGCAGCCCGTGTTGAATTTGTTGATATTGCCGGTTTAGTCAAAGGTGCAAGTCAAGGAGAAGGACTGGGTAATCAATTTTTATCCCACATTCGGGAAGTTGATGCCATAGTTCATGTTGTCCGTTGTTTTGAAAACGATGATATCATTCACGTAGCCGGTTCTGTTGACCCAGCGCGAGATATTGAAATCATTAATTTAGAACTTGGTTTATCTGACTTATTCCAAATTGAAAAACGGATTGATAGAAGTCGCAAACTCGCACGCACTAGCAAAGATGCCCAGGTTGAAGTAGAAATTCTCGAAAAATTAGCCGCTGCTTTAAATGAAGGCAAATCTGTCCGTCAAGTTGGTTTGAATGCCGAAGAATCGGAAATTATCAAAGGCTTAGGACTACTTACCAATAAACCCATTATTTACGCTGCTAATGTTTCTGAAGAAGATTTAGCCACAGGTAATGATTTTGTTGAGAGAGTTCGAGAAGTTGCTGCGGTCGAAAATGCCCAAGTTGTCATTGTTTCTGCTCAAGTAGAAGCGGAATTAGTAGAATTACCAGAAGCAGATAAAGCTGATTTTCTGGAATCTTTAGGTGTAAAAGAAGGTGGTTTAAAATCTTTAATTCGCGCAACTTACACTCTATTAGGTTTGCGGACTTATTTCACCTGTGGACCGAAAGAAACCCGCGCTTGGACAATTAATGCCGGAATGTCTGCACCCCAAGCCGCAGGAGTTATTCACTCCGATTTTGAACGGGGATTTATTCGGGCAGAAACTGTGGCTTATCATGATTTAGTAACTCATGGTTCAATGAGTGCAGCCAAGGAAAAAGGCTTAGTCAGAAGTGAAGGAAAAGAGTATATTGTCCAAGAAGGTGATGTACTATTATTCCGATTTAATGTGTAAATAATCTTTAACAGGGAACAGGGAACAGAAAAGATAAATATTCTTCTTTCTTTCTTCTTTCTGACTCGGTGATAACTAAATGATCAGGTGCGTTACATTATTGATAACGCACCAGTAACTTATTCTACAAAATCAGGACGCGCTTGTTGATTGAATTTAAATTTTTCTGCTAATAATTCCCACTTTTCCTGCTCAATTATATGAATAAATTCAGACAAATTTTCGCGGTATTGATGAAGAGAATGTAATAATGCTTGGCGATTATATTGCGCCATCATTACCCCTAATTCGGGATTTCCACCCCCAACCCTACTTGTATCTCGAAACCCTGAACTAGCAAAATTTTGGGCTAAGGCCGCGATTTCTGGATCTGTTTCACTTAAACAAGCTGCTATCAAAGAGGCACTCACAATTACAGGTAAATGAGAAATCCAACTCACAGCGCGGTCATGTTGTTCTGGTTGACAATGGTAGATAATAGAACCGAGCGATCGCACAATTTCCTCTACAATTGTCACAGCATTACTAGGTGTTGTTGCCACAGGCGTTAATACATAAGGCCGATTAACAAATAAATTTCGCTGTGCTGCTTCTATACCCGCGTCTGTTTTTCCCGCCATCGGATGACCACCGACAAAATTTTCCCACACAGGAGAAATTGCCTCAACTATAGGCATTTTAACTGAACCAACATCAGTAACAATAGTAGCCTTTGGTAAATGAGTGATCAACTCTTTCACTTGGGGGACTATCAATCCTATAGGGGTACAAATAAATACAACTTCGGCTGATGCCAACAAGCTCAAGTCCAACGACGCTTGATCAACGCTACCAAGGTTAATTGCCTTTTCACAAGTTGATTGACGACGACTGACACCTAAAACATGGTGTCCTTGCGAACGTAAATCGAAACCTAAGCAACCGCCTATAAGTCCCAGTCCTAAAATACCAATTTTCATCGTCATCTGGAAAATTTAATTTGTACTTGTTCTCTCAATACTTTACCAACTCCAACTCTCAAAGTTGGCAATAGCAGGGTAGATTAATGACTTTAGAAGCAGAATTAATCGCAACCTAGGCAGAATCGGTTGTCAACTTTAGTGGTCTAACTCTCTAATCTCGAAATAACGTAGTATACTGGGGTTAATCGTATTTAACCCCAAGATGAAATACCTAACCCCAGAACAAGTTTACAAACAATTTGGTGATCACCCCAAGACAACCGCAGAATGGGCTGTCAATGGGAGTATAATAATGAAAGACGTAGTAAGTCTAGAATATGAAACTCAAAGTTAAAAATCATTTAACCGTTACGAGAATCGCTATTTTAG
>NZ_VIKY01000148.1:0-10263 GCF_009711925.1 Dolichospermum sp. UHCC 0352
ACTAACAAATACGTGGTGATCCTTGATGAGATAGAACAGATTTTATGGCACTTGCTGAATTCATCAACAGAAGTTAGAGAACATCGTACAGAAGTTATTAAACAGCTTCAATTATTGCTACTTAATGCAGATAAAATAGTGTGCTTAGATGCAGACTTAACAGATGTATCTTTAGACTTTGTGCAAAGTGCTGCCAACTGCAAAGATGACGATATCTTTATCATCAACAATGATTATAAAGAAGGGGGATATCAGATTTTTAACCATGAAGAAACTACCCCGGTAAACTGGTTACGGGACTTACTCAAGGCAATTGACAACGGCAATAAAACCCTTATAGCAACTGACTCTCAAAAAATCAAAGGTAGGTTTTCTACTCAAAATATTGAGTCAATTATTATCAAAAAATTCCCCCATTTGAAAGATTTAATCCTGAGAATTGATTCAGAAACAATTGCAGATCCAGAACACCCAGCTTATGGTTGCATCACCAAAATTAACGAGATTATCAAACAATATTTTATAGTGTTAATTTCTCCATCTGTGGGGACGGGAATATCAATTGATGTCAAGAATCATTTTGATAGTGTGTGGGGATGTTTCCAGGGTGTACAGTCAGAAAATGCAGTCAGACAACAATTGATGAGACTTCGTGATAGTGTCCCCCGTTATCTATGGATAGCTCCCAATGGTTTATCTTGGCAGGGGGACGGGTCAACGTCGTTATATTCAATATTAGATGGTAATAGAAGGCAATTTAAAATACATCTCCAACAATTAAAAAACGTTGGATTTGAGGTAGTAGAAGATTACATTAACACCAATGATTCTGCATTAAACTGCTATGCAAAAATGGCTTGTAGAATCAATAATGAGATGAGCGATTATAGGGGAATTATCCTAAAAAATCTTGTTAATGAAGGCAATACACTCACTAATAAATGTGACGACGACGACGAAATTATCAAGGAAGAAATAACAATTATACGAGATGAAAACTACCTGAATGATTTGGACGGAACAGCAGCCATTGATATTGACGACTTAGATGACAAGGGATACGAAAGACTATCAAACCAAAAGGCGAAAACTAAAACGGATAGACAAAGACAGAGAAAATATTCAATTAAAAAACGTTACCAAGTTGATGTTACGCCTGACCTGATTTTGAAAGATGATGACGGCTACTATCCCCAATTACGTCTCCACTATTTCCTGACACTGGGATTTGATAACGTTCCCCAAAAGGATCAAACATCTGCAAAGAAGATGAGAGAAAATCAATCAGTTTTCCTACCAGACTTTAACAAGTCCCAAACATCAGCAAAGGTCAACTTGATGCGATCGCTAAACATCCCCCAAATCCTAGAACTGGACAAATTCACCCAAGCTCACCCATTGCTAATTGATATGGCAGATAAGTCCAAGAATCATATTTGGGATTTGGGAATGTTCGTTGGGAAGCTGCACCCCGACATGACTCCTATTCAAATCCTCAGAAAAATTCTAAAACCATTGGGATTGAAGCTGGACAAAGCAGGACGGGAAGGGACGGGCGATCGCAACCGGATATATAGGATATGTGGCCTCACCGATGGACGTAGTGAAATATTCCAAAAATGGTATGAGTCCGACTTGGCAAAATCTCAGGACGTGAATTGTATCGGACTGATACAAAATGAAATTGAAAACGGTATCACTGCTATACCAAATCCGTCCCAAAATTCTAATATTAATAATGTTGGTTGTCAGGACGTGGACATAAACCAGGACGTTAACCAAAGAACTACACAACCGGTTCACATCCCCCAAAACTGTTTTGTTTGGGACGGTCAAGCCTGGGTTGGTGCAGTCCTGAAAACGTCTGAAACTTTGATTAATGGGACTTACAAAGCACTCGTTACCCTATGGAACGGGTTAGACCGCTGCATCTGGAAACAAGATCAAATAGAAATTTGTTAGGGGGAATTATGGGATTTGACGGACAAATGATCAGCCTCCTGACTGCTGGGAATATAGCACAGGCAAAAGCCCTCATAGCGACCAAATACCCCGGCATTAGCAGATATAGAGTAAATATGTATATCAATTCTTATCGCCGCTTAATTGTTGCCAGAGAAGCTTTGAGGCAAGCCCAAAAGGATAGACTGATTTATCATCAATCCTGATAAGAAAGGCAACTGCCACCCCCCCCCATAACTATCTTTTGGAGGTCTAATCAATGCGGGTTGGCGAGCCGCTTTATAACCCTAAATAAAATTTTTGCATAGCCTCTACTCTTACACTTGCTTTTTGATGTCAATTTAATTTGCTTTAGCGCGTTTTTTGGCTTTGATTTTGGGGATATCTGGCAAATTTTGTATCCAATTTCGGATGACCTGATTTTTGCTAGTATGGGCTGTATCGCAGTGGTAGCAAAGCTTTTCAAATTCTTCCGGCGTGACCCTAACGGAAATTTGCTTAGTTTCGGTATACATTTTTATAGTACATTTGTGCTATAATAATGGTAGCAAATTTTCATGGAAATTAACGCGATGAACAGTTTTCAACCTCTTAATAGATTCAACGCCCAACGTCCCCAATATTTTAGAGAATTTGAGCCAAGCCCCTTACCTACACTGGGTTTGAGCGGAAAACAGCAACAAGAATATTCTATTAGAAAGGCAATTTTAGCAAGTGTCACAGGGAACTGGAGTGATGCTGGTTTTGAGCGCGAGATAAGCAATGAAATTGCAGCGCGTTCCAATAAATCCACCGGGGGCGCTTTTGTCCCGATTTCTGATCTCCTAATCCCGTTAGAAAACCGCGCGACTTATGCCACCGGTACATCTGCCACCGGGGGCGCGACCGTGCAAACTTCCGTTTCAACGGACTATATCAGCTTTTTAAGGAACAAAGCTTTAATCATGCTGATGGGGGCAAGGATGCTATCTGACTTAAACGGGAACTTAAACATTCCGCGTCAATCTGGAATCGCTGCTACGTATTGGGTAGGGGAAGGCGGTGCGGTGTCTCAATCCGAGTCAACTTTTGACGATGTGCGACTAAGACCTAAAACGGTCGGTAACATCAGCAGATATACGCGCTCATTTTTGTTGCAAACATCCCTGGATGTAGAGGGATTCATTAGACAAGATTTAGCTAGTGGTATTGCGTTAGAAATTGACCGCGCTGCTATCAATGGCAGTGGGTCAAGCAATCAGCCATTGGGAATTTTGAACTACCCATCAGCACAAGTCGTTAGTTTGGGGACTAACGGGGGCGCACCCAATTATGACTCTATTATCCAGATGGAAACGTTGGCAAGCACTATAAACGCAGATGTAGGGGCGTTAGGCTTCTTGACCACTCCTAACGCTAGAGGCAAGCTAAAAAGAACCCTCAAAAACCCTACAGCAGCTAATTCTGATTGGATCTGGGAAAATGCTTCAAATTACGATGATCAAATCGGGAATGGTCTATTAAATGGCTATCGTGCTGGGGTTAGCAACCAAGTCCCAAGCAATTTGACCAAAGGAACAGGAACAAATTTAAGCGCGATCATTTTTGGTAACTTCAATGAATTGTTGATTGGGTCATGGGGAGAGTTGGAAATTTTGGCCAATCCCTACGGCGATGGGTATGATTCCGGTGATGTCAAGGTTAGGGCGCTCCAAACCGTTGACATCCAAGCTAGACATGAAAATAGCTTTTGTGTTATCAAAGATGCCATTACAAACTAAGGCATTTAACAAAGCATCAATATCCGTCGTATCCCCTAAATCCTGTACGGTGGCTGTAAATAGCCAAATATATTACTTCGCAGGTGTGGGGATGCCTCTAGATCAACTCCAGGATTATCATTTGAAAGATGCCATAAGATACTGCAAGCTTAGAGGCTGGAACGACTGCAAACTAAGCATTAAGGAAGTTTTAGGAAGGGCATATTCCTTGAAAAGATGATTTTTCCGAGCCTATAGAAGAAAAATAAAACCACTCATGAAAAATGTTTCGTGAGTGGTTTTATTTTGGAGTCGTCAAACGTCAATTTACCGACATTACCCACAGGTGACAGCATTGATAAGGCAGAAACAGCCCCTAACACCTGTTCATCACTCACTTCTAAATACCTTTGTAACTGTTCTAAATTCCGGTGTCCTGACAATTCCTGTATTACCCTTAACGGTATGCCAGCGTTACTCATCTGGGTTAAGGCTGTCCGTCTGAAGCTGTGGGTACTAACTCCAGTGATTCCTACTTGCTCACAAGCTTTCCTTAAAATCCTTGCTGCTGAATCGTGGCTTATATGTCCGTTGCTTCTACCGGGGAACAGGTAATCATTACCAGCTTGGGAGTAGTAGCCAGCGAGTAACCGTCGCAGGTCTTCAATCACTGGGATGGAACGGGTGGCCAGTTTTCCTTTGGTGTTTGATTTTCTAATTACAAATAGTGGTCTAACTTCACCTTTAGGGGTGTAAACATCCCCAGTTAGCAGGGTTACACATTCTCTAATCCTACAGGCACTAAATAAACACACACCAAACAGCATCCGGTCACGGTCATTGTCTAGACCTTGACTAAAAATTAACTGTATTTCTTGCTGTGTAAGAACTTTGGCGCGTCCGTGCCTGTTGATTTTCATGTAATGCCAGCAATTTGCTTTAGATAAGAATACACCAAAACCCCCACACAATAAGTTAGCGAGGGGTTTTTAGTGGTTTGAGGGTGCGGTAAAAACCCACTTTACACATTTTCGATTTTGGCTATCATCCCCCGCAGTACATCATTATCTAGGGATGCTAGGTATTGCTTGAATATTGCTTGAATATCAGCTTTATTGGCTTTACCAACATTACCTACTGGGTAACTACTCACATACTTTTTATAGTTATTCCAGGTCATTGTAGCCGCGTAGTTTTCTATTTTTTGAATTAGATCATCTTTGGCAGTTTCTAAATGTTCAACTGTTTCTACTTCAACAATTACATCTACTATTTGATCATCTGTTTCCGGTTCAGTTTGTGGTTCAGGTGAGGGTTCAGGTTGTGTTTCTGTTTTAGGTGAAGGTTCAGGACTAGGTTCTAATTTAGCTATAGGAACAGCACCAAACAAGTCATTAATTGTGTTTTGGTAATTTACTAACTCGTCTGGACAAATTTCTCTGATGGATGCGATCGCTTCTTGTACCATTTGTGCAGCCGATACCATTTGAGATTCAACGCTACCCAACTGCTGAAGGTAAGCTTGGATATGGCGCTGCTTTTCTTGCAATAGTTCGATTTGAGATTGGATGTCAGCGTAAGCGGATTGTTGTGAAGCGATAACTTGATTTAGCAACATTGTAGAGATTCCTTATTTTGAAGTGGTTAAAAGGGGGCGGTGAAGTGTTTACCCCTCAAGGTGTTTACTGTGTCTACACCTTGTTTACATTCTCAATATACCAAGTCTGTCTACAGTTGTCTACCCTGTAAACATTAAAATTACTTATCTTGTCTACAGTGTCTACATTTAGTTTACTTATGAATGTTGACATAGTGTAGACAATAGTAAACAAAGTAGCTATGATCTTGATGTAAACATAAAGTAAACACTGTAGACATTATGACCACTACTAACAATGCTCCTATTTCATTTCGCCTAACAGATGACGAATTGGAACTGTTACGGCAACATCAGGAAGATGGGGAAAAAAGCTTAAATTTGACCGCTAAGAGACTTTTATTAAATGCCTTGGGTGTAGATGCAAAAAAGCCTAGTATACAAGTTGTAAACAGTGTAGACACTGTCTCTTATACACATCTAGATGTGTATAAGAGACAGCTATTATCCAGATGGAAACGTTGGCAAGCACTATAAACGCAGATGTAGGGGCGTTAGGCTTCTTGACCACTCCTAACGCTAGAGGCAAGCTAAAAAGAACCCTCAAAAACCCTACAGCAGCTAATTCTGATTGGATCTGGGAAAATGCTTCAAATTACGATGATCAAATCGGGAATGGTCTATTAAATGGCTATCGTGCTGGGGTTAGCAACCAAGTCCCAAGCAATTTGACCAAAGGAACAGGAACAAATTTAAGCGCGATCATTTTTGGTAACTTCAATGAATTGTTGATTGGGTCATGGGGAGAGTTGGAAATTTTGGCCAATCCCTACGGCGATGGGTATGATTCCGGTGATGTCAAGGTTAGGGCGCTCCAAACCGTTGACATCCAAGCTAGACATGAAAATAGCTTTTGTGTTATCAAAGATGCCATTACAAACTAAGGCATTTAACAAAGCATCAATATCCGTCGTATCCCCTAAATCCTGTACGGTGGCTGTAAATAGCCAAATATATTACTTCGCAGGTGTGGGGATGCCTCTAGATCAACTCCAGGATTATCATTTGAAAGATGCCATAAGATACTGCAAGCTTAGAGGCTGGAACGACTGCAAACTAAGCATTAAGGAAGTTTTAGGAAGGGCATATTCCTTGAAAAGATGATTTTTCCGAGCCTATAGAAGAAAAATAAAACCACTCATGAAAAATGTTTCGTGAGTGGTTTTATTTTGGAGTCGTCAAACGTCAATTTACCGACATTACCCACAGGTGACAGCATTGATAAGGCAGAAACAGCCCCTAACACCTGTTCATCACTCACTTCTAAATACCTTTGTAACTGTTCTAAATTCCGGTGTCCTGACAATTCCTGTATTACCCTTAACGGTATGCCAGCGTTACTCATCTGGGTTAAGGCTGTCCGTCTGAAGCTGTGGGTACTAACTCCAGTGATTCCTACTTGCTCACAAGCTTTCCTTAAAATCCTTGCTGCTGAATCGTGGCTTATATGTCCGTTGCTTCTACCGGGGAACAGGTAATCATTACCAGCTTGGGAGTAGTAGCCAGCGAGTAACCGTCGCAGGTCTTCAATCACTGGGATGGAACGGGTGGCCAGTTTTCCTTTGGTGTTTGATTTTCTAATTACAAATAGTGGTCTAACTTCACCTTTAGGGGTGTAAACATCCCCAGTTAGCAGGGTTACACATTCTCTAATCCTACAGGCACTAAATAAACACACACCAAACAGCATCCGGTCACGGTCATTGTCTAGACCTTGACTAAAAATTAACTGTATTTCTTGCTGTGTAAGAACTTTGGCGCGTCCGTGCCTGTTGATTTTCATGTAATGCCAGCAATTTGCTTTAGATAAGAATACACCAAAACCCCCACACAATAAGTTAGCGAGGGGTTTTTAGTGGTTTGAGGGTGCGGTAAAAACCCACTTTACACATTTTCGATTTTGGCTATCATCCCCCGCAGTACATCATTATCTAGGGATGCTAGGTATTGCTTGAATATTGCTTGAATATCAGCTTTATTGGCTTTACCAACATTACCTACTGGGTAACTACTCACATACTTTTTATAGTTATTCCAGGTCATTGTAGCCGCGTAGTTTTCTATTTTTTGAATTAGATCATCTTTGGCAGTTTCTAAATGTTCAACTGTTTCTACTTCAACAATTACATCTACTATTTGATCATCTGTTTCCGGTTCAGTTTGTGGTTCAGGTGAGGGTTCAGGTTGTGTTTCTGTTTTAGGTGAAGGTTCAGGACTAGGTTCTAATTTAGCTATAGGAACAGCACCAAACAAGTCATTAATTGTGTTTTGGTAATTTACTAACTCGTCTGGACAAATTTCTCTGATGGATGCGATCGCTTCTTGTACCATTTGTGCAGCCGATACCATTTGAGATTCAACGCTACCCAACTGCTGAAGGTAAGCTTGGATATGGCGCTGCTTTTCTTGCAATAGTTCGATTTGAGATTGGATGTCAGCGTAAGCGGATTGTTGTGAAGCGATAACTTGATTTAGCAACATTGTAGAGATTCCTTATTTTGAAGTGGTTAAAAGGGGGCGGTGAAGTGTTTACCCCTCAAGGTGTTTACTGTGTCTACACCTTGTTTACATTCTCAATATACCAAGTCTGTCTACAGTTGTCTACCCTGTAAACATTAAAATTACTTATCTTGTCTACAGTGTCTACATTTAGTTTACTTATGAATGTTGACATAGTGTAGACAATAGTAAACAAAGTAGCTATGATCTTGATGTAAACATAAAGTAAACACTGTAGACATTATGACCACTACTAACAATGCTCCTATTTCATTTCGCCTAACAGATGACGAATTGGAACTGTTACGGCAACATCAGGAAGATGGGGAAAAAAGCTTAAATTTGACCGCTAAGAGACTTTTATTAAATGCCTTGGGTGTAGATGCAAAAAAGCCTAGTATACAAGTTGTAAACAGTGTAGACATGGTTCAGGTACAGGAATTGATAGAAACTGCTGTACAGGAAAAATTAGAGAAGTTGACTATTGTTGACAATGTAGACATTTTAAAAAAGCTGATAGATGAATCATTAGCAGATGGGGGAATTGGTGAGGCGATCTCTACTTCCTGCGAAGCAGCAATGGGTCAATTTAATGGGCTTTTAGAGGAACTACAGGAATTAAAAAAGCAGTTTGAAGAATTAACATCAGTTCCCCTCGTGCCTGTTCCACAATCCCCAATTAATGAACAACTGACAACGGACAATGGAGAATTGTTAATTGTCAATAACCAATTACCAGAACAGGAAACAGGGAACAGGGAACAGGGGACTGGAGAACATGAAGATGTTGATCTAGCTGACTCCCTAACGGACAATGATCAAATCATCAAATTATTGATTATTGAAGGTATTGCCGAAGGCGAATTGTACAACGCGGAAACATTGAAAACTGATGGTATTTTTGACGCGATGCGCGAAAATCAAAGCATATTGGAACAGCTAACAGGTGAGAAATTAACCCTTAGAGAAGATACGGGGGATATCAACAAAATATTAAAATTTATGGGATATGCCACGGAACGCACCACCAAAAACGGGAAAAAATACAATAGGATAAAATAGCATAAATTCCCCAACAAAAAAACACCCCTAGCATATCAGTTAGGGGCGTTTGCAATGTCAGCAGAATTATTTTAATCCTCAAAAATCAAAGGTTTTCCGTTAAAATGTTGATAAAGTTTATTAGCTTCAAACCACTTGGGTAGCGTATATTCAACGTCCTTCAGTTTAGTACCTTGTGCATCAACTAAACCGTGTTTTATAACTACCCTAGATAATGGCTTATCCCCATCTGCTGAAAACTTTTCAATCAATATACTACCAGCTTCCCTCATTGCTGCTGTACCTTCACCAAAGGCTTCATTAGTCCCCAAGTGGGTAACACCAATAAACCGTTCTTTAGCTTTGCGAGTATCTGAGAATGTAGATTTAATAAACCGTTGTACAGTTTCTTTATCAATATCCTTCAGGTGAGTAAATTCATCAAGTAGGAATTGTTCAGCTTGCTTATCATCCAAATCTTGTCCTATCCGTTCTAAACGGCGTTCGTAGGTATCCTGTAAAGCTTCAATAATGGCAGAATCATTATCAGCTTTAAGCTGTGCCTCTAGCAACTTCCAAACTTTACTATTAGCACCGTTTAAATGTCTATCAGCTATCCGATAAACTGGGATATTTAAGCAGTATTTCCTGATTAGTGCGATCGCTACAGATGTATTAGTTTTCCCTGTTCCCTGCTCTCCAATTATCCAAAGCGGTTTAGCTGCTTTAATCACAGTCCATAACCAGCCGTCCTCATGGTTCTTTAAAACTTCAACCAAACTATTCTTTAATTCTTCATTGGGTGTAGGTTGTTTACTGTCTTGAGTAGGTTTATTTAACTTGTCAATCTTCCTGTTAGTCTCCAAAGTCTCCAGATTATTCTTAGCAGTTTCCTTGTCAAGTTCCGACAATTGCAACTGATGACCCTTGAGGGATAATTGACCCTGTAATTGTCCGTTTAGGTGGTCAAGCTGTACCTCACCTTCTGACTTTAGCTGCTGTATAGTTTCTGCTGTTTGTCTAGCAATAACTTGTTTAGTTATTTCCGCCTGATTTGACTTACTAAACCCAAATAAATCTATGTGATTTTGTTCTATAATGTCCATCTCAAGTGCCTTTATTTTGAGTAGCTTAAACTGAGAATGTATTGATTTTTCTTGACTATCTGTTAATGCCTTGCTGACACCATAAGCAGCCAACAAGAATAAACTAGAACATAGTCCAAAGTTGATCGCTTTGTCATCTTCAGGTGGTAACAATTTAACTACTTTGATATTCTCATCAAATAGTTGGTTTCTGCGTTCTCTGTCAACTAAAAACGATATTCCTCTCTTGATGTTGTAACCCCTGCAATTATCCTTGACA
>NZ_VIKY01000014.1:0-29543 GCF_009711925.1 Dolichospermum sp. UHCC 0352
ATCAACAACATCCTGTAAATCCTATAATCCTGGAAATCCTGATTCAGACAATTAAAATTACCAAACACCAAACAGAAAATATCAAAACAACATCCTGTAAATCCTATAATCCTGGACATCCTGATTCAGACAATTACCAATTACCAAACACCAAACAGAAAATTTATCAACAACATCCTGTAAATCCTATAATCCTGGAAATCCTGATTCAGACAATTAAAATTACCAAACACCAAACAGAAAATATCAAAACCACATCCTGTAAATCCTATAATCCTGGACATCCTGATTCAGACAATTTCCCCATTCCCTAAAATATCTCAATCTGTTTCACATCATTATTCACTTCCTCCTGTACCTTCTTCTTCCCCCCACCTTTCGCTTTTTTCTTCCCTTTATCATGCAAACCTTCGGCGACTTCTTCCGCGTATCTTTGATGATTTAATTGCAATAATCTATCTAATATTTCCCTGCGTGCATTTTCGCAAATCGTGAAACGGATACCTTGTTTTGTATCATGAAAATCATGATCTAAATCTATATCTTCCCAACCATAAGCAGCAGCTACCGCGTTATCCATTTCTATGTGTAATGTGCGTAATTCTTCAATGTCTGGGTTGGTTTCGTCGGGGTTGTGAAAACGGTTATAGGTTTTGGTTAATCCCTCTTGACGGGTTAACATGATATTTTGGCGGTGAGTGTAATATTTTTCGCCTATTTGTTCTAGGTTTGCGGTTGATGTGGGGAAGGGGAATGTTTCAAAGACATCTGAAGGAGTGTAACGTGCATCTAGTTTTAAACTGGCCCCATATTCTAAACGCCATTCTTCATGTGTAAATCCTTGCATCATTAGATACTCAGACCAAGTAGACATGGTGAATACAACTACTGTATGAGAATAAACTCTTCCAAGCGGTTGAAAAGCTGGAACCCATCTTCTACTTGTTTGTGCTGTTACCAAAACGAGTTTTAGATTTGCGATCGCACTATAAAGTTCTGCACGTGAACGTTCATAAAGCCACCATTTTTCACGTGCTGATTTACTAAAAGTATTTTTATCTCTTTCAGGTTTAACTTTTTCTCTAATAATAGCTAAACAATCAGGATAATCACTTGCATAGGGTTTACCTTTAGGCTTTGTAGGATCATCATGTCCAGCATCTAAAGGCCAATCTTTAAAATTAATCACCCAACGACTAGGAGACTGATCAGGATTTGTATTCAAATCTTCTCCATTCAAATAAGGAAATAACACATCTTTATTTTTTGGATCTTTTTCAATTAATGCTTGTGCTTCCTCTGGAGTCAAAACAAAACCCATACCCAACACATAAGAACCAATAAAAGATTTATTTTGATTTGCTGCTAACCGATAAGGATTACCAGATGCTTTACCAGGATTTGTTAAAAATGCCGTAATCCCATTTACAGGCTTTTCATCTAAAATAAAATCACCATTCCAATTACCTTTTCTCAACCAAACATAAGCAACTTCTAAACTCGCACTACCTGGCCAAGTTCTACTAGGAACAGCCCGATAAATGGTACAATCTTCTATTAACTGGTCTAACCCTACTTCCCTAGTATCACCTTGGGCTATAGTATTTGTAGCAATTAACCCAAACCCACCATTTTCATTTAATAAATGTTTAGCTTTGAGGAAAAAGTAAGCACAAAAATCAGCACTACCTTTTTTATTATTACCAATCCATTTAACAATAAAATCTCGATATTCTGTACCTAAACTACCAGTAATTTTTTGTCCACCCATAAACGGCGGATTTCCGACAATAGCATCAAAACCTTTTTGGGAATGGGGAACACTTCGACTTACTTCGACTTCGCTCAGTACACGTCGTTCAGTACCAGTTGGTAATGAAGAATTGGTAGATTTTGATTTTGACGACTTTGATTTTTGAGAACTCGAAGAATTAGCAACCAATGATAAAGAACTATCAATAAAAACTTCAGGAAATTCTAACTCCCAATGAAACGGACGCAACTTATCAAAATTGGGTAAAGCCTTACCCATACCATCAGGAATATCCGCACCTTCCCGAAACGAATTTAATAAAGTCTTCCTTAAACCTTCCCTTTCCTTCTCATTCCAATTATTCAAATAACTCCCCACCAATAAATTACAACCTTGACGTAAATCAAAACTAATTGCTTCAGCCTTTGTCAATAAAAACGCCTTGCGATTTTGGTCCTCTGGAGTCAACACAGGTAAAGCCGCAATTTCTCGCCGTAACTCCACCACCTTATCAATTTCTCGGCGTATTTCCTCTGCAAATAATTCCGGTGTTCCCGTAATATCCAAATTCCAATAACGCAACTGTTCCAAACTCACACCAATTAACGAATCACCACATTTAAAAGCATGATCTAAAAACGTAAACGGACGGTTTTTTTGCAACGTTATCAACCATAAAGATAACTTCGCCATTTCCACCGCCAACGGGTTTTTATCCACCCCATACAAACACCTATCCGCAATAATCCGCCGCGCCACCGTCAAGCGTTCATCAGCTTCCTTGGGAATTACGCACTCCTGCGGTACAGATTTTGACAGCGTACCCTCCGGCGCTACCACCACCTTACCAGGATTAGCCTTTTCCGCATTTTCCCAGGCTTCCACCAACCTTTCCGCCAAATAGCGACAAGTCTGCACCAAAAACGCCCCCGAACCCATAGCCATATCGCATATTTTCAACTGTAATAACTCAGCCGCAGATTTAAGTTTCCATTCCTGCTGCGGTTTCCCCTCCGCTACACCCTCATATACCAAAGGTTCTAAAGTGTACTTGACAATTTCCTCAGTTAAATTCCGGGGTGTGTAGTGAGTTCCCGTTTCCCTTCTATCAGTCCCCTGAGTCACATACACACTACCAGCAGGAATCACCACCGGATAACCCAAAGTATCCAACCGCACCAACCCCGCCAAGGGACGCACCTGGTTAAACAAATCCAGATCATTATTACAAGCAGTTGATAAACGTTGTTCCTCATAGCTTGTTAATTCCACCTGCAAAGCCTTTTTTAAAGCCGTCTCTGACCTGCCAGTAGCTTTTTTGAGAAATTTAATCAAATCAGGATTATCTTCCAGCTTAGGCTTTTTATTTCCCACTCCCATTTCTAAATTCTTCATTCTAAATTCTTCATTCTTTATTCCCAATTCCCCCAACCCAATTTCCGGTTCTTGATACTTAGTCCCCACCAGTCCCAACACCGGGGAAGTTGCCCTAACTGCCGTATGGTCAAGTAACCCTTCATACACATGACCAATTTGTTCAATATCCAAAGCCCGGAAAGATAACCTGCGTGGTTCTACAGTTCCCGCGACTTTAATTTGTAATATCTGCAACGCTTCCAACAAATGCAACACAATCCGGTTATTTACGGGAATAGGTGCGGCTGAACTTGTTTCCCAGGTTGTCCCCTCCGTCCTTCCTTCCAAAAACGGAAACCTATCCGGGTCAAATAAACTCCCACCATAAGCCGGTAACTTTAAACTATCATGATCTACACCAGCATAAACCGCCCGAAAAGTTGCCAACAACCGACACCAAGCATCATAACGCCGTTCTAAAATTTCCTCCCCTTCCTTATCTGCTTTTTGCTGTAACTGTTCCCGAATCGTCGAAACCGCATAATACAGATCATAAATCGGGTCGCCCAACAATAGCAAACCCCGTTCCTCTGCGGAAAACAGAAACACCAACCGCATCATTATAGTTAAAGCCGCTTGATAAAGTTGAGTTTCGGAAATTCCTGTTAATAAAGTCCGGTTTCTATCTTGGTCTATGCGGTCTAACGCTTGTACCAACACCTCCACAGCCTTACGGACTTGATACCCCAGTTGGTCTGTAACTTCCTGTTGGTCTGTGAGACTATCAGCTAAAAGTTGTTCTAAAATTTGCGAATTATCAACACTAAAAAAGCGGTAAGCACTCAACAAACTTTTAAAAGCCCGCAAAGTGATATGTTCTTCTAACCACAGGCTACTGTACCAAGAAATATAACCAGCAGTTTCTCCCCTGGGTGCATTAACTAACATCCAATGTTCGCCATTTGTCACCAACCCCAACCGCACATTACAAGCGTGCAGTAACTCCATCATTCTTGTAGCCGGACTAGCTTTCCAACGCTTATCAATTAAAGATTTTTCTAGACTTTGGTTAGCGGGGACTATCTGCACCAATAACCGGACTTTCCCCTCACCTCCTTTTCCCCCCAGAGGTGCAGGTTCAACTACCACCCAGTCAGGACGTAAAGTTTCACCATGTTGGGCAATATTAGCATAAAGACCTGTGGGGATACTTTGCCCTTTTAATAGCACTTCATCAGGTAATTCTAAAGTCTGTTGTAAAACAAAATTCACCCAAGCGCGATGAATCGCCACCTCTGGTTTTACACCATTTTGATTATCTTGCCATTCTTGATAAGCTAACCGTAACATTTTTAAATGTTCTGGATCATGGGCATCCAAACCAGTGGGAAAAGCCTTTAAAAGTACAGGTAAACTCAGAAACGGACCAGAAGCTTCAACTAAAGATAACCATTCAGCGTGATGACGGGCGGTAGACATAATTGGGGAATGGGGAATAATTTGTCAGAATCAGGATATCCAGGATTTAAGGATGTATAGGATGGGATAACAATTGAAAATTAATTATCTGTTAAAAATCCGCGTTTATCGGCGTTTATCCGCGTTCAATCATCTATTATTTGTAGATAGTATTTTGTCAGAATCAGGATATCCAGGATTTAAGGATTTTCAGGATGTTTTTGATAAATTGTCTGTGAATAGTTGACATTATAAAATACTTTTACCTTAATAGTCAACTCATTATAATAGCCAGGGAATAAATTCCCTGTCTAAAAGCTAAAGTCGGTTAAAACCGACTATTTTTATGAGAAATTTTCTTATTTATTGTCTAAACATGGCTAACGCCACGCTACGCTATCAAACAATTCCCTATTTAAAATTATCTAAATTAGCTTCATTCATATATTCAATCATAAATTGATCCACATTTTCAGGAAAATCACCATTTTCAACTTTTTTAGTAAACACTTGGTAACAATCTTTTTTATCCCCTTCCTTACGCGGAAAACCTAACCACAGAATAATAATTATCTTTTGTTCTTTAAAAACCCTAAAAAACAATCTATATCTTTCTGGTAGTCCCATTTTTTTGAGACGACCATACTTTTGTAAAGGTTTTTGTAAAATGAAATATGACGCAAAAGGGTCTTGGGTAATTTTTTCTTTAATCCCAATATTTAACGCTTTTAATAATTTCGCGTCTGGATGTTTGATAAATTCCTCTTTGGGTAATTCATCTTTTAATTTTTTCACCTTATCACGCAATTCTATCCATTGGGTACTAAATAATGGGTCAAAAAATATCTGCCACCCATTACAAGTAAATGCAGCTTCCCTATTCTCCAATTTCTACATTTGCTACTAAATCATCTATTTCTTCGCTCATTTCCTGGGTATACATAACCAATTTATCAGGATTTTTTATAGCATCTTGCATGAGAAAATCTAAAAATAAACTTAACATCACACTTTCATCTTCATCATCATTATTAGTATTATTCGTATCTAATTTTACTAACAATGTGTTATCGGATAATACCTGTAAATAACCTGAAGCATTAGCTAAATGGGGATAATCTTTAAAAAAAGATTGCGGGAGACGAAACCCATTTTGATTACCAATTTTTGCAGGATTAATAGGATAAATTTTATCAGCCATAATGTTTTTATGTAACTGGTTTTTCCCAAGTATATATTTTTATTATAACATAAGTTATAACTTATTTATAATTCTTAACAATCACATCCTGAAAATCCTTAAATCCTGGTTATCCTGATATGGCTAACGCCACGCTATCAGACAAATAACAAATATCAAACACCACCCAGAAAATATCCAAATAACATCCTGTAAATCCTTAAATCCTGGACATCCTGTTCGCGCAGCGTGGCGTTAGCCATTTCAGATAAAAAAATCAAAAACACCCCATGAAAAAACCTAAAATTACATCCTGTAAATCCTCAAATCCTGGACATCCTGATTCTGACAAAATTAATCCCAATTCCCTATTTCGCTAACTTTTGCGGGACTAAATAAATAACCGCTAACGGAAATAGTCTAGGTGTAGGATTTGTAAACCGCGCTTTCACTGCTGCAACCTCCCTTTCAACTTCTGCGGGAATTTGTGCCAATCTCACCTTTAAACTATTAACATTACGCTCAAACTGTTCTTTTTCTGCTGTATTAAACAATTCCAACTGCTTAATCTCCGGTTCATTTAATTCTTGTTCAATACTCCTTTGTAATTCTGTTAAAATAGCAGTAATATCCGCCGCTTCTTTTTCCGCCCGATTGCTTAAATCTCGCTGTAAACTCTTAGTTTTATCTTGCATTCGCACTTGCAAAGATTGCATTAATAAATCTGCATGACTATTCCATAAACTCTCTAAAGTCTTTCTTATCTTTTCCGGTGCTAAATCTGGTAAAACTGCCGATAATGCGGCTTCAATTTGCTTCACACCCAAGCGGTTAAATTTACCTTCCTTTAATAAACCTCCCGCCGTAATTACTTCTTCATGTAATCGTTGTTGGTCACTTCCTAATATTACCAATCTTCCATAAGCAATTACCGCCGGTGTCTCTAAAACTGAATTAGGAACTAATCGCGCCGTCACTCGATTTAATGATTTTTTTCCCTCTTTTGACCACACTTCCGCCCTTAACAAACGTAAACACATTTGCACCAACCGATGATTCAAATGCGCCAATACTACATCATCTCGACCGTGGGATAATTCAGGGTCAAAAACAATAGGACGAATTACTTTTGTATGGGGATGTGCTAACCCTTCACTACAAGCAGCCCAACTACTTTTCAAAGGTGGTAAATAAAAAGCTTTCCCGGTTACTTCTGCTAAATTAGCCTCAATTAACCCTGGTTGTTCTGCTAATTCCAACCCAATCTTTACCACTGCTTCAATATTATTTGGTGTCAGTCGTAAATGTTGACGAGTTTCATTTAATTGTTCTCGTAATTTTTCAATTTGTTCCCGGACTTGACGCTCAAATTTTAACATCCGGCGGACAGGTTCTGATTCCTTTTCTGCTACTGTTGTATCTAAAATAGTCCGTTTTCCCATCATTGCTTCTTCTACTTGGGCAGCAATAACTGGGCCAACTTTTCCCAAATCTTCCCGAATATTATTAACCTTTAAAGCCGCCCGCATGAGAAATTCTAAATCCCCTTCTAGTTCTCCCGGTTTAATTCCTTGGGTGCTATTTTGCTGATAATCTTTACCGACAAAGTGATAAATTAATACTTCTGAAGCCTTTTGTCCATGTCTATCTATCCGCCCATTTCTTTGTTCCATGCGGTTAGGATTCCAAGGGATTTCATAATGAATTAACCGCGAACAAAAGTTTTGTAAATCTAAACCTTCACTGGCTGCATCTGTAGCTAATAAAATTCGCACTGGGGAAATATCAGGATGAGCTTGAAATGCCGCTTTTACCTGTTCTCTGTCGTCTGATTTCATCCCCCCATATAGAGTCATTAACCTTTCTTCCTGGACTAATCCTTGTGCCGCTAAGAGGTTATATAACCATTTTTGTGTGGCTCGATATTCTGTGAAAATAATGACTCTTTCATTAGACCATTTTCCATCTGGTTTAATATAAGTATGAATCCAGTTGAGGAGTTCTTTGGCTTTAGCATCAGCTAATCTCGCTGCTGTTTCTGCCCATTGCAACATTTGGGTTAATAAACTTTGTTCTTCAGGATTTAATTCTCTAAATAACCGAGTTGTATGAGTAATTGCTTCATCTGTAGATTCTTCATAAACATCATCATCAGCAAAATCTTCTTCAATTTCTTGTAACTGTCGCCGCAAAATTCCTTCACTGGGTCGAGATAAACTAGATGCTGTGCGACGACGGGCAGTAGTTAATGATTGTTGGTGTTGTTCTAAGGTACTAGCAAAAGCTGCTGGTGAAGAAAATAGGCGTTTTTTTAAGAGTTTTAACACAAATTCAGTGGCATATTTTTCTGTATTATCTGCCACGCCCTTGCAGCGTAATTCTGTATATCTTTTTAAGGCAGCGTGGGCTTGACGTTCTGCGGCTGGATAATCTACAGAAATGGCTGCTAATTGGCGTTTAGGAAATAGTGGTGAACCATCCCAATTTTGCATTTCCTGTTTTAACCTGCGTACCATCACCACCTGTAATTGTTTCCTGTCTGGTGTTACCCCCCGTGCAAACCGTTGAGAATCGAGTAATTCTAATAAAGCGGTGAAACTTTCGGGGTAGCCGTTATGGGGTGTGGCAGTCAAAAATAACTTATGTTCAAAGTGGGGGACTAATAGCCGAATAGCAGCCGTTCTCATGGAATCTACGGCATATTTGCCCCCACCAGAGGGGGCAACGTTATGGGCTTCATCAACGATTAATAAATCAAACCTGCGGGGGTAGAGAGATTCCCCTTCACCTGGTAATATTTCTCCCAACAGACGTAAAGGGCGATCGCGTTTCAAAAAATCTATGGAAGTAATTAACCGGGGAAAATGTTGCCAAGGGTTCACATGAATACCCCGTTTCCTTCGCAGTTCTTTCATTAATGCACTGTCAACAATCCGAAAATCTAAACCAAATTTATCCCGCATCTGTTCTTGCCATTGCACTTGTAGCGAAGATGGACAAACTATGACAATCCGATGGCAACGATGACGAATAATTAATTCTTGGGCTACTAAACCAGCTTCTATGGTTTTACCTAAACCCACATCATCAGCAATTAATAAGTTAACACGGGGCATTTGAATTGCCCGTACTACCGGATCTAATTGATAATCTTCAATATCTATACCACTGCGAAAAGGTGACTGTACAGTGCGAATATCAGCCGTGGAAGCTGCACCCCATCGTACTGCATCGAGAAAAGCATCTAACCGTTCTGGTGAGTCAAAACCTTTGGGTTGGGGTAATTCCATTTTTTCATAAATATGCGCCCCCACTTCCAATTCCCATATAACCTGTAGTTCTTCTCCCAAACCATCATCTTCTACAGAAGAGAGTTTGACCAAATGCTGGGTTTTTGTCACTCCACCCAACACGGGGTTAGTAGGTAAGCTGGTATGATGAACATCACTGACAACATATTGACGGGAACGCACATTCACCAGTTGACCTTGTTCGGGAATAGCTCTAACTACGGTCATAAGTAATTCAAGATAAAATGAGTCTGGTGTTTAGCCTGTTGGTAATTTAGCATTTAAATACACATCATATGAAATCCACTCCAACGCATGACTTTCACTCGTCCAACTTTCGGGTCTTCCACTTCTAAAGTTTCAGTTGCCTCGGGCCAAGTCTCCGTCCTTTAGTAACTGCTTAATCTCACTTAAAGATAGATTTTCATGAATAACTTTATCTAGTAGTTCCCTACGTTCATCTTCATCTTTAACTTTAGCGATCGCCCTAGCTTTGGTGGATTCTCGTTGACCCTGCCGCAAGGTTTCCAAGACATCATCGGGTAAATTCAACAATGGCAAACGACTAGTACCGCAGGGCGGAAGTCAAAAGTCATTACATATCTTGATTTCGATTAAAGAACAAACCATCAAATTAAAAACTATTGGGCTGACGATTATTAGCTTGTATTCCCTAAATATATTTACTCATTGTCGCCTCAAAAGAAATTGCAGATCCTTATACTCCTGTAAACCTTTGCAACTTTTTGCCCCATCTCTAGGTTTTAGTCAATATAGTAAAGACAACTAACTTATCGATCGCCATGCGATTCCTAGGTCGCGCTAGTTCCCTCCGGGACGCAATGCGAACGCTATCGCGCATTTCCGCAACCATGACATGACTCAGCCCTGCAAAACTTAGGGCGGTCATAAAAACGAAACATTAGGGATTTAAGCCCCAAAGGAGAGCAAAACATGGCTCTAGAGCCTTGCACGGAAGTTCCTGTTCAAACATATAGTCCCAAAGCTATCGCTGATATCCCCGTACTCAAAGAACGAGGACAGAGAGAAGTATTTTGTGGCTTGACAGGTATTGTCTGGCTGCACCGCAAAATGCAGGATGCTTTTTTTCTGGTGGTGGGATCGCGTACCTGCGCCCATTTGATCCAATCTGCGGCTGGCGTAATGATTTTTGCGGAGCCAAGATTTGGTACAGCCATTCTCGGTGAACGGGATTTGGCAGGACTCGCTGATGCTAATGACGAATTAGACCGTGTTGTTGATCAGTTACTAGAGCGCCGCCCTGACATTGGGACATTATTTTTAGTGGGATCATGTCCCTCTGAAGTAATTAAGCTCGATCTTGCCAAAGCTGCGGAACGACTCAACCAGAGATTTTTTCCTAAAGTTCGGATTCTTAATTATTCAGGTAGTGGCATCGAAACCACCTTTACCCAAGGCGAAGATGCCTGTTTGGGATCGATGGTTCCCGTACTGCCCCGCAGCGATGAGCCAAGCCTGATGATAGTTGGTAGCCTCGCAGATGTCGTAGAAGACCAGTTCCAAAGACTTTTTGACAAAATGGGGATGGGTCCGGTTTATTTCTTCCCGCCGCGCCGTGCTGCTGATTTGCCCCCCATCGGCAAGGGTACAAAATTATTATTAGCCCAACCATTTTTAAGCGATACCGTGCGATCGCTGATTTCGCTTGGTGGGACATTATTACCATCGCCTTATCCCTTTGGGATCGAAGGGACGACTGCTTGGTTAAAAACCGCCGCCGATGCTTTCAATGTTGATAACGATAAATTTGAACAGGCCATCGCCCCCGCCGCTAGTCGTGGCAAAGTTGCGCTAGATCGCTATCGTCAAGCCCTGACAGGTCGCAAGGCTTTCCTATTTCCCGACTCACAATTAGAAATACCTTTAGCCCGTTTCTTATCGAGAGAATGTGGCATGGAGCTAGTCGAAGTTGGCACACCTTATATCGATCGCCTATTGATGGACAGCGAAATTAACCTGTTGCCAGTTGGGACAGCTTTATCAGAAGGTCAGGATGTGGAAAAGCAACTCGATCGCTGTCGTGGGGCGAAACCCGATATCACAGTCTGTGGGCTTGGCCTAGCCAATCCTCTCGAAGCTGAAGGGATGGCTACAAAATGGTCAATCGAGTTGGTATTTTCACCGATTCACGGTTACGACCAAGCCGCCGATTTAGCCGAGTTGTTTGCGCGTCCGCTTGAGAGACGTAGAAGATTAACAGTCTAAGAAATAGAGCGCGAAGCACTCTATATTCTTATTGATTTTTTTATATTGACATATACTAACCACGGCTAAAATATGGACTTTTAGAGAATCACAAAAACCCTAGATGTGCAGGGGTTTAGCACTACTAAACCCTATAGAATCAAATAATTAAACCGTGTTCAGTATAACCTATGGAACTAACTCTCTGGACTTACGAAGGTCCTCCCCATGTCGGGGCTATGCGAATCGCGACAGCTATGGAAGGAGTGCATTATGTGCTTCATGCGCCCCAGGGCGACACCTATGCTGACTTACTATTTACGATGATCGAAAGACGCGATCGCCGTCCACCTGTCACCTATACGACTTTTCAGGCTCGCGATCTTGGTGGTGATACTGCCGAAATGGTCAAGACTTCGGTTCGCGACGCTTACGATCGCTTTAAGCCCCAAGTAATGCTAGTTGGTGAAAGCTGTACTGCCGAACTGATTCAAGATCAACCAGGCTCATTAGCAAAGAGCATGGGATTGCCGATCCCCGTCGTGAGTTTGGAATTACCTGCCTATTCCAAAAAGGAAAATTGGGGCGCTAGTGAAACGCTGTATCACCTAGTCCGCACTTTACTCCTGCCCGTTGTTCCGCCACCGAATACACCAAGACCTAAACGCGATCCCCAGATTCGTCCTCAAGCGAACATCATTGGTCCCACAGCGCTAGGATTTCGTTGTCGTGACGATATTCGCGAAGTCGTGAAGTTACTTGCTGAGATCGGCGTAGATGTGAATGTGATCGCCCCGATGGGATCGACTCCCGATGACTTGAAGCGGATTCCTGATGCGGATTTTAATATTTGCCTCTATCCCGAAATTGCCCTGACAACTTGTACTTGGCTTACCCGTAGTTTCGGACAGCCTGTGATCAAGACCGTCCCAATTGGTGTCGGTGCAACCCGTGATTTTATTGCCGAAATTGGCAAGGTTGCGGACATTGATGTGAGTGACGCTCTAGCACGATCGCAGTCTGACACCCTCGGCAATTGGGATGCAGCGCGTATTTCTACCGCCGCTAATCCTAATGCTTCTCGACTTCCTTGGTATTCGCGATCAGTTGACTCTACCTATTTAACAGGTAAGCGCGTTTTCATCTTTGGTGATGCCACCCACGCTCTCGCCGCCGCCAGAATCGCTACGGAAGAATTAGGCTTTACCCTTGTCGGGCTTGGAACCTATAGCCGTGAATTTGCGCGGGAAGTCCGCGAAGTTGCCAAGAAACATGGACTCGAAGCCGTGATTAGTGATGACTATTTAGCTGTCGAAGCCAAGGTTGCCGAAGCTGCTCCAGAACTAGTGCTTGGCACTCAGATGGAACGACATATTGCCAAACGCTTGGGTATCCCTTGCGCGGTAATTTCTGCACCGATTCACGTTCAAGATGTGCCTGCGCGTTACTCACCCCAAATGGGTTGGGAAGGTGCGAATGTGATTTTTGATAGCTGGGTACATCCCTTGATGATGGGTCTGGAAGAACATTTAATTGGTATGTTCAAGGAAGATTTCGAGTTTGCCGAAGGTCATATCAGCCATCTGCATACTGCCCCATCGCAAGAATCACGCGCCCTAGAGTCCAGATCTCCCGAACAGGCGATCGCCTCTATCAGTAATCTCACCAGTAATCTCTCCAATAATTCCGATCAAGTTATTCTCACGCCCCTAGCGGAAGCCCTTGAAGGAGTCTCTTGGAGTGCGGACGGTGAAGCCGAGCTAAAGAAAATCCCCTTCTTTGTCCGCGGCAAAATCAAGCGCAATACCGAGAAATTTGCCAGCGATCGCGGGATCACCTCGATTACTTCAGAAACTCTCTACGAAGCAAAAGCAGCGATCGGCAAGTAAAACCCTCACCCCCCAGCCCCCTCTCCCATAGGGAGAGGGGGAGCAAAAAAATTATTGATATTAGGAGTCTATTTTGGCAGTTTTAACATCACATCCACCATCAGTTACCAAATGCGAAGAATCAGAAGGTAGCGTTCAGGTATTCCAAGATCCATCAATGGTAATTGAAGGTGCTTTAGTTATCGCCGTTTATGGCAAAGGCGGTATCGGTAAATCGACAACATCCTCCAATCTATCCGCAGCATTCTCGCACCTCGGTAAACGAGTATTGCAAATTGGTTGCGATCCTAAGCATGACAGCACCTTTACACTCACCAAAAGAATGGTTCCCACGGTCATCGATGTTCTCGAAACCGTTGACTTCCATTCCGAAGAGTTGCAAACCGATGACTTCATGTTTGAAGGTTATAACGGCGTAATGTGTATTGAAGCTGGTGGACCTCCCGCAGGTACTGGCTGTGGTGGCTATGTTACAGGTCAAACCGTGAAGCTGCTCAAAGAACATCACTTGCTCGAAGACACCGATGTTGTGATTTTCGATGTACTTGGCGACGTGGTTTGTGGTGGCTTTGCGGCTCCTTTGCAACATGCTCATTACTGCTTGATCGTTACTGCTAACGATTTTGACTCGATCTTCGCCATGAATCGCATTGTCGCCGCCATCCAATCGAAGGCGAAAAACTATCGCGTTCGCCTCGGTGGCATCATCGCTAACCGTAGCGAAGGAACTGATCAAATTGACAAATTTAACGATCGCGTTGGCTTGAAAACCTTGGCGCATTTCCGCACCGTTGACGCAATTCGCCGCAGTCGTTTGAAAAAATGTACTGTGTTTGAAATGGAGCCTGATCCTGAGGTTCTGGAAGTACAGCAAGAATATCTCAAGCTGGCGAAAGGGATGCTTGAAGATGCGACACCCTTGTATGCTCAACCCCTCAAGGATCGCGAAATTTTTGATCTACTAGGTTTTGACTAATCATCAAAAAACTCACTAAGCGAAGGCTTTTTGATTTGGAATTTAACGAAAAAATGCAGGCGTAATCCATGAATTGCACCTGCATTTTTTGTGTCATACTTAACTAAAAGCCACTATAGTAGCGACTTGAACGCGCCATTGCCGCAATTTTCGATTAAACTATTAATCAATTGCTATACAGTACTTCCCGGTGTTATGAGGTACATATCTAGCGGGCAAGACTTGTACTGAGCTTGCGATGCCCTGAGCCTGTCGAAGGGTCGAAGTATGCCCGCACTACAAGAGTTTCATGATTCAACTTTGTACCTCATAAGAGCGGAAACCGCTGTATGATGTTTTTTCTCACGCAGAGACGCAGAGAGGAATTAAGAGTTTGGTTTAAGGATTTTGAAATCCATATTGTTTTTGACGGTCTTCAAATCTATATTCACGGTTGTAGTTATCATCTGGATCATAGCCAATATCGCCAACAAAGCAGAAGGAAACAGCTAAGTTAAAGGTTCTTTTTTCAAATACAAATTCTTTTTCTGGTGGCATTTTACGAAAGTCGTTTTTAAACTTTTTCCATTCTCTTTGGTTATGTCTATCCATAAATATATCTAAATTCTGTAAGTGATTCAGACATTCATCTTTGGGTATTTTGATTGTATCTTCATCGTTTTCTTCAAACTTTAAATAAATCTCTTCTAATAATTTCCGCATTTCTTTGGGATATCTTCCAGCTAAAGCGAGAAACGCAATTAATGTTTGTTTGTATTCTTTTTTTGGTTCTTGTTTCCATGTTTTGTCATTGGCTGCTGGAGTCCAGATAATTTTAATGACTTTGCAAATATTAACCAGTCGCTTTGCGGTTCTGGGAGTTAAATCAACGTGCTGACAACATTCTGATATCCACTCGAACTCCTCGGAAGTGAATTTCTGACAATCAACTAACGAGGTTGGATTTTCAGAATTTGGGCTTTTTTCACCATCATTTTCTTTGTTATTATTTTCTTTAGTTCTGGGTTCAGAAATTTTATCAGAATAAGTATAGAATTCCATATGTCCTTTTTCAGAATAATCCTCCCACATAGTTATTTTTTCTTTTTGAGGTTGATCTTTTTGAGGTTGATCTTCAATATCTATCAAAGAACTTAAATATTTTCCTGTCACATCTTTGTTAATGGGTCGCATTCTGTAGGGAATTTGGATAATTTTCTCTAAATAATCAACACCTGAAGGAGTACCACCACGTTTTAAAACTCCTCTATAAACTTGTTCTAAAGCACGACCAATATAACGGTCATCTATTGCTAAGACAATGATAAAAATATTCGTATTTAACAATAGTTGTACTGCTTCTAAAACTTGAACAACTTTATCAGGAGGACAACGATCTAAATCATCTATATATAAAACTATTCTCGCTGGTCCTCTGGGGAAATATTTTTTAAGAACTTCGAGTTTGTCGGGATTTGTATGTGCTGGTATATAGGTTAAATGTTCTGATAAATCTTTCAAATCATTTTGAACTTGGTTCATTAATCCCAGTCGTTTTTGATAAGAATCATCCTCTAATCTGTTATTGACAAAATCTAATAAAGATGGATATTGATAGCTTAACCCAACACGCTGTTTCTGTTCCTCAATTTTTACTTTTATTGATTCAATATTCTGCTGGTTTTTATCTTTTGCATCTTTAATTGCTTTATCCTTTTTAGCAGCTAGTTTCTGTTTTATCTCTTCGGTATCTTTTTTCGCTGATTGAAAATCTTTGTAAATCTTGAATATAAAATTAATGTGTTCTTTAAAGTTTTTATTGTCTTTGAATAAAGTATATATACTAACTATACCTGTTAAAAATGTAGTTAAGGAAGCTATAACACTAGCAATCCAGGGTTTTAGTGCTGGTAAAATATAAGGTAAAACATGAAATCCCAAAATATAAGCTATGAGTATGACAACTAATATTATTAATATAATGCCAGATAACTTATTTAAATTTTGTTGGTCTTGACAAAATTCCCATAATCCAATTATTTTTATTTTTATTTGAGATAAAAAACTATTAACTGTTTTATGATTTTGTAATATCTTATTTATTGGATTATCTTTAGGTGAATTTTCATTATCAATTAAATCTCCGACTTCTTTAATTAGTTGATATTTATTTAATTTATTGAATTGGTTAAAAATAGGAATTTTCTTTTCTAAATCTTCTTTATCTTCAAAACCATATAATTTTAATAAAAAATTGAAAGCATCTTTATTTTTACTCAATTTATCAAGTTGAATGAGAAACGAAATAACTATATTTATGCGGTGATATTTTTTATTTACTTGTTTTTCATTTATCTGATTCTTATTGTTTATTTTTAATTCTTCTTGTTGAAGTTCGATTTCTAAATTTTGTAGTTCTTCTTGTTGTTCTTTTCTAACTAGGCTAAAAATACCCCAAAGGGTATTCCCATTAACATTTTTTCCTCTTAACTTCTTAAATACTTCCTGAAAGTTAGACTCTAATGCCTTTCTATCACTACCACTCATCTGATTGAGGACACCCCAAATATCACCTCCTGCTAAATCATTTTCTCCAACATCTCTTAACTGCTGTTCTAACGTTAATTGTCGGTCAAGTTGCTCAAAAATAGTCTGCATTAAACTTGCCCACAAATCAGATTTAGCATAACTCCAGGCGTTAAATTTAATTTGATAAACATGACCAACATAAAGAGAAATGTTATAGCTGTTTCACTGGTGACATCCCATAACCGTACTTTTCTGTCACTACCACCACTAACTAGCATACTGCCGTCGTGATTAAATGCTACTGACCAGACCGGACTTTTATGACCTTGATAACTTAACAACTTTGTCTCAGTTAGCAAATTCCAAATCTCAATAGTGCCATCTTTTAAACCCACAGCAACGCGTTTCCGTCCCTGGGGTGATATCGCTAATGTATATACCGGACTCTTGAACTCAGCAAGGTGCTTTTCTGGTTCTGGGGTTGTTGGTTCTAGGTCTTGGGGCGCTTCCATACCAGTAGTGTTACCAGTCGCGTGTGGATGTTACTGGTTTATACTATGTTGCTCTTTTGTTGTAAAGAGTTTTATACGTTTGTTTACGTTTCTCTTTTTTATCCCCTGCCTCCTGCACCCCTAGGAACTGGGAGAATTTTGGAAAATCACCTTTGGAAACCAATCTTTATCTACCTGAAATGCGAGTTACTGATTGACAATTAATTTGGCAACGCGGACAATTACTTAATACAAATGGAGAATAGGAGACTCGAACCCCTGACCTCTGCGGTGCGATCGCAGCACTCTACCAACTGAGCTAATTCCCCTTATTCGTGCTTATAAGTTAACAACTCTGATAAACATATTATATTCTAACACTCAGGAACGACAGATTGCACATCTTTTTCTAAAAAAACTTCCTGTACTCGCTGTAAATCCAAATCAATCAGATAATCAATCGTCCAATTAGCTTGACGGTGTAGCATCTGGAAAGGGTAAGTATTCGCTACTCCCACTACTTGCATTTGGGCGCGTTTAGCTGCTTGGATACCTGCGGGGGTATTTTCAATCACTAAACACTCATCAGGTTCTAAGTTTAATTCTGGATATGTCTGATTTAGACGTTCAACCGCCAGCAAATAGCCTTCCGGGTTAGGTTTATCGCTGCTGATATCATCCCCCGACACAATTACAGGGAAGTATTCAGCTAATTTAGCAGATGTTAATACCATTTCAATTTCTAGGGATAAAGCATCACTGACTAACGCCATTTTGAGATGACGGGAACGAATCTGAAAAATTACATCTTCAATTCCCGAATACAAAGGCAATTTTTCCAGCTTCTCCAATTCCAACACATAAGCTTGAGCTTTGCGAGTGAGTAATTGAGCCATATAAGCTTCCGTCACCACCCTACCACGATTTTTCAGCAGGTTTTGCAGATAAGCGCGATGACTTATCCCTAAAAAGTCTTCACGTTCTTTTACCCGTTGAGGTTGAAGATTTTCCTGTATAAGAATCTCATCTATCAGTTGGATATGGATTAATCCATCTTTAATAATGACACCATTAAAATTAAATAAAACTGCCTTTAAACTCATAGTGCAAACTGGAAACAATCCTCCAGATGATTATTTATCAGAGTAAATTACCGGAATACATTTAAGATTAACCCATTTTTGAAAATATACAAGAGTCAGATCCCCGACTTCTTGAAGAAGTCGGGGATCTTGTTGTCATAGCTTGACAGAGATATTCCACAACCTTGTAAAATTACGTTTACTTGTAATTATACCCAAAATGGACGCATCTTTAAATTAAACTTAACGTAAAACCCATAGCCTTGATTTGTAGGTTGGGTTGTGGAACGTGAACGTTCGCGGAGCAATTAGCATGAAACCCAACGCATTTGTTGGGTTGCGCTGTCGCTTAACCCAACAAAGCAGAAAATTGACAAGATATTGTTTGTCCAATTTATTTTGCAGGTAAATCTGCCACTTCTCCAGCGCTCACCATTGCCCGATACAATAAAGCACAAACATCGGCTCTAGTGGCAACTTTTTTAGGATTTAGTAATTTTTTATTAGGATAATTAGTAATTACACCATTTTCTGTCAATGCGGCGATAAAATTACGATGTTCACTTCTAATACTAGAAGCATCACTATAAACTGAAAGGATATTTTCTGTTGAACCAGTAAATTTATAATTCAATCCTTTGGCTAAAGTTATTAAAACATCTAGACGACTCAGCTTTTGTGTGGGGTTAAAGTTTTTGCTGTTGAGAATAGTAAAAAAGCCCATTTCATAAGCTTCTCGAATGGCATCATAAGCCCAATATCGCTTAGGAACATCTTTAAAATTAATTGCTTCTCGAACTTTACTTTTAATAAAGACTTTTTGCAAAAGGGCAGCTAATTCGGCACGAGTTACTGGTGCATTGGGACGAAAAGAATCATCAGGAAATCCGCCAATTACTTCCATTGCAGCCAATTCAGAAATATATTCCCTAGCCCAATAGTTTTTGGAGATATCAGAAAATGAGACTTGAATACCCTTACCTACACCTATTTTCCGATATTCACTTAATAATTTCCCCAGTTCAAAACTGGAGTTGTCCTGAATTGGAGTCAACTTTACCAAACTACCAGGATTAGCTGTTAAAGCTTTTGCTAAGTTAGAATCAAAGGCATTTATAGATTTACCTACTACAGCAAAATCACCTTCGCTAAAGGAGGTAGGATAAGTACCAGTGGTGGCAACTTTGGCAAATCCTGCGGCTTGATATTGGACAATATTAATCTTTTCCGAACTACTCAGAAAAGTAACTTTTTGGTTATTAACTTCCGTGAAATAATCGTAGGCATTGGTATTATCAACAATGCTATCATTATTGACATCAAAACCATAAAAGGTGCGGACTACTTTGTTTTCTGTGGGATTAGCCGATAAAATCAAGTTAACCGCAGTATTTTCCGGCAAACAAACAAATTCACTGTAACCAATAAAGCGATTATTGGTATCATATAAACGGACAACAATGCGATCGCCTAATTTAAATCCTTTAACAAACTTAGCCTTTTGCTTAATCTTATATTTATAATCACCTAAAAACCTTTCTTGGCGATATTTATTGCCATATTTACTCTTAATAGAAATCCGGGCAATTACTTCTTTGATTGTCCCCCCAGGTTGCCATATATAAAGCGTGAAAGCTGATTTCTTCTCTGGTGAAAAACTCGTATTAACGGGAATATCAATTGCTTCACCTTCAGATTGACCCACTAAAAGTTGCGTTTGTGGAGAATTACCTAATTTTGATGCAACTGGGGAAGAAAGTCTTGATACTGCTAATGCAGAAGATATTGGCGATAATGCGACAACAGAAACGGCTGTAACAACCAGTTTACTCCAACTTAAGTTAATGGGATTCATAAGGATATCCGGTAAGTGGGAAACGAGCGTGGCTTGGCTCCCTGAGAGGAAAGCGACACGGGCGGTTTTAACCGCTTTGAATCTTTTTTCATTACCGCCTTGGAGTTAAGAAATTCGGGGTACTTTTGTGGTGTACTTTCAACGGGACAATTACCGATTCAAATTTCCCAACTCTGTACGCATAATGTGTTGCACGCGATGTGCCTCCCTTTCGGGGTGATGTTAGCTTCGTCAATGTTTTAAGAGCTTTTTAGGCTTGCAACACTGTTTCAGTGACCTTGAAACTGTTTAATCACAAGCGACAGAGCAGGGAACTAGCTACGCATTCCAGGGTGTCGTGACTCAAAAAACGTAGTCAGTGAAGACTTAGACTGGTCAGTACAGCTTGCAATTTCTTACAAGCTCAGTCTCTTTAGGACTGAGTTACTGACAGTATTTTATCTCACACCTGGCCAATGGACTAATATTCTCTAGATCAAAAATTTTTGATGCTAGTGAACTCTACTGGTAACACAGGGCATTTTATATTACTTTTGTCAGATAGGGAAGAGGCAAGTGATAATTGACAATTGATAACTGATAATAATGTGTAGGGGTTTAGCTTTTGCTTTACCCCTACCTATACAATCAAACAATTAAGTCATTTTGACTATAATATAAATAAATAATAATTTAGGAATCTTCACAAATGACAACTACAATCCAGGATTTGCAGACATTAGAAAAACAGGTTTGGACTTGGCGAGATTACAAAATTCAATATACTGTGATGGGTACAGGTCAGCCTTTGGTGCTAATTCACGGTTTTGGCGCTTCTATTGGTCACTGGCGCAAAAATATCCCGATTCTAGCTGCTGCTGGTTATCAGGTGTTCGCTTTAGATTTGCTGGGTTTTGGTGGTTCTGATAAAGCAACTATAGATTATAGCATGGAAGTGTGGGCGGAATTATTAAAGGATTTTTGCCATGCACATATTCAAACACCAGCAATATTTATTGGTAATTCTATTGGCGCTCTTTTAAGTTTAATTGTTTTAACAGAATCTCCAGAAATTGCGGCTGGAGGAGTTTTAATTAACTCTGCTGGTGGTTTGAGTCACCGTCCCCATGAATTAAATCCAATTTTGCGAGTTGTAATGGCAACTTTTAACAAGTTGGTGGCTAACCCAGTGACAGGTAAATTCGTTTTTAACCGGATTCGCCAAAAATCACAAATTCGCCGGACTTTATATCAAGTATATAGCGATCGCACTGCGGTGACAGATGAACTTGTAGATTTACTTTATAACCCATCTTGTGACCCCGGAGCGCAAGAAGTTTTTGCTTCTATTCTCACTGCACCTCCCGGTCCAGGTCCAGAGGAATTATTACCTAAGTTGAAATTTCCGTTATTAGTAATTTGGGGTGCAGAAGATCCTTGGACACCAATTACGGGAGCGAATATCTATGAAGCAGCGCGAGAAAATGGTCAAGATATTAAAGTTGTTCCTATTCCCGGCGCTGGTCATTGTCCCCATGATGAAGTTCCAGATATTGTGAATAGTGAAATTATTGATTGGTTAGGACAGGTAATGGGTAATGGGTAATGGGTAATGGGTAATGGGTAATTGGTAATTGGTAATGGGTAATTGGTAAAAGGTAAGGGTTTTACCTTTGCTATTACCTCATTTATCATTTTGATTAGGTAAGTAGACGAAAATAAATCAAAGTAGATTAAGTAATGTAAAAAATCTGGAGATGATTTCGTAGTAAGGGCTTCAGCCCTCAAATGAGGAATAAATTCCTCACTACAAACTTTGAATTATTCAAGCCGTTCTACTTAGGTATATCGAAAATTAGATCATTCTTGCGTGCATAAACATTGATATTAGTATCACAAAACTTACAATTATAGTCTGTTTCATCTCCTCTCACATAGTTTAATTTATTACAAGCAGGACATTTAATCTGTGTATGATAATTGCTGAATACTTACTTCCTCAACTGATAAACTCAAAGCAGTGGCTATTTGTTCCACGCTCAAACCCATTTCTAATAATTTGGGTATGGCATTTTTTCTGGCTTGTTCTGCTTGTTCAGCCCGTTGTCTTTCTTGTTCAGCCCGTTGTCTTTCTTGTTCAGCGCGTTGAGCAATTTCCGCGTAAGTTAAAAATGGATTACCATTAGGATGATAAAGCTGTAAAGTCTCCTCGCCCAACAGAAACCGAATTTTTAGCCGGGGACTAATAAAGTCTGTAATTTTGGTAATAATATCCAAACCATCTTCAGCCCTTAACCAACCTTGTAAATTATTTTTGTCAGGATCATAGATATAATATTCTTCTACACCATAACGGTCATAGAAAAGTAATTTTTTCTCCATTTCCGCTCTCGTATTACTAGGAGAAATAATTTCAAAGACGATTTGGGGAGGAATACCTGCTTCCTTCCATTGCATATAGGAAAGTCTATCGCCTTTTGGTCTACCCAATACTACGAAAACATCAGGAGCATTAACGATGGTATTTTTGCCTTCAACTGGATACCAAAATAAATCTCCAGCGACAAATACATTGGGGTTATCAGCAAACAGCCAATCTAAATTTTGTTGAATTTCTACAAGAATGCGAAACTGAATCGTATTGTTTGCCACCGGTTGTCCGTCACAATCTGGGTAAATGACCTCTGGCTGGGCTGGTGCTGCGATTTGTGAAACCATAACTCTATCCTCAGCAAGATTTTTTCTAATTATCTACCAAATCAAGGAAATATCAAGTGATATCCTGGGTAGGAAATTAAGATGATTGATACTTTACTATAACCTGAACAAAGATAGTATTATTAAGGATTGTTTCACTGTGTAACCTTTCCTTAGCCTGTCAATATGTCAGAAAATCTAGCTGCTTCTTTAAACGATGTGCTTCCAACCGCTCACAATAGCCAGAATACTATCCGCATTCGGGGCGCTAGGCAGCATAATCTGAAAAATATTGATTTGGAATTACCCCGCGATCGCCTGATTGTCTTTACTGGCGTTTCTGGTTCGGGTAAGTCTTCTTTAGCCTTCGATACCATTTTCGCTGAAGGTCAACGCCGTTATGTAGAATCCCTCAGCGCCTATGCTCGGCAATTTTTGGGACAGTTGGATAAACCCGACGTTGAAGCAATTGAAGGTTTAAGTCCGGCAATTTCCATTGACCAAAAATCAACTTCCCATAATCCCCGTTCGACGGTGGGGACAGTCACGGAAATTTATGATTATCTGCGCTTGTTATATGGTCGCGCTGGTGAACCCCATTGTCCCATCTGCGATCGCTCTATTGCCCCTCAGACCATTGACCAGATGTGCGATCGCATCATGGAACTTCCCGACCGTACCCGCTTCCAAATTCTAGCCCCTGTAGTCCGGGGGAAAAAGGGAACTCACCGCAAATTAATTTCCGGTTTAGCCGCGCAAGGATTTGTCCGCATTAGGGTAAATGGAGAGGTGCGAGAGCTATCAGATTCCATCGAGTTAGACAAAAATAACACACATACTATAGAACTGGTTATTGACAGATTAGTTAAAAAAGATGGTATTCAAGAGCGTTTGGTGGATTCTCTAGCAACCTGTCTTAAGCAATCTAACGGAATCGCCACAATTGAGGTATTAAAAGACACATCGGATAAGATAGCGCTGGAGCGGTCTGATAGTAAGTATATAGCAACTGAGGCAGAAAATCAAGGTATTTCCGCACAAGAATTACCCACAGAAATGGTGTTTTCGGAAAACTTTGCTTGTCCCGAACATGGTGCGGTAATGGAAGAATTATCCCCCCGATTGTTTTCTTTTAATTCCCCTTATGGTGCTTGTCCCCATTGTCATGGGATTGGGACTTTAAGAAGATTTTCCCCGGAGTTGGTTGTCCCTAATCCAGATTCGCCCATGTATGCAGCGATCGCTCCTTGGTCAGAAAAGGAAAACTCCTATTATTTGGAGTTGTTATATGCTGTGGGGTTGAATTATGGCTTTGAGTTACAAACTCAATGGGGGAAGTTGACACCGGAACAGCAAAAAGTTGTCTTGTATGGGGAAGAGAAACGAACCACAGAGGCGCAGAGGTCGCAGAGTTTTAAGGGTGTAATTCCCATTTTACAAAGACAGTATGAAGGGGGAACGGAGTTAGTTAAACAGAAATTAGAAGAATATTTAATTGACCAACCCTGCGAAGTTTGCGGTGGGAAAAGATTAAAACCGGAAGCCTTAGCTGTGAAGTTAGGACAATATGGAATTTTAGATTTTACCAGTGTTTCCATTCGAGAATGTCGGGAAAGAATCGAAAAATTAAAATTGAGTACTAGACAAACTCAAATAGCTGATTTAGTTCTCAGAGAAGTTAAAGCCAGATTACAATTTTTATTAGATGTTGGCTTAGATTATCTCACCTTAGATCGTCCCGCTATGACATTATCAGGTGGAGAAGCCCAACGCATTCGATTAGCCACACAAATCGGTTCAGGACTAACAGGAGTTCTTTACGTTTTAGATGAACCAAGTATTGGGTTACATCAAAGAGATAACGGAAAATTACTCAAAACATTAACCAAATTACGCGACTTAGGAAATACCTTAATAGTTGTCGAACATGACGAAGAAACTATCCGCGCTGCTAACTATATAGTTGATATTGGTCCCGGTGCAGGAATTCATGGGGGAAATATTATTTCCGAAGGCAGTTTTGAGGATTTACTCAACGCAGAAGCATCTTTAACTGGTGCTTACCTATCAGGAAGAAGAGTCATCACTACCCCAGCTAAAAGACGAGAAGGAAATGGCCGCGCCTTAACTATTAGAAATGCCCATCGTAACAACTTACAAAATATAGATGTAGAAATTCCCTTGGGAAAACTTGTCTCCGTTACAGGTGTTTCTGGTTCAGGAAAATCTACCTTAATTAACGAATTACTTTATCCAGCCTTACAACATCATTTACTGAAAAAAGCTCCCGCACCCAAAGACATGGATGAAATCAAGGGTTTAAACTGCGTTGATAAAGCCATTGTCATTGACCAATCACCCATTGGGAGAACTCCCCGTTCTAACCCTGCAACTTACACCGGAGTTTTCGATATTATTCGTGATGTTTTTTCCCAAACTGTTGAAGCTAAAACCAGAGGTTATAAACCTGGACAATTTTCTTTTAATGTTAAAGGTGGACGGTGTGAAGCTTGTAGTGGACAAGGTGTAAATGTCATCGAAATGAATTTTCTCCCTGACGTTTATGTACAATGTGAAATTTGCAAAGGTGCGAGATATAACCGGGAAACTCTCCAAGTTAAATATAAGGATAAATCAATTTCTGATGTTTTGAATATGACGGTTGAAGAAGCATTAGATTTCTGTCAAAATATTCCCAAAGCCCTAACTAGATTACAAACTTTATTTGATGTTGGTTTGGGTTATGTGCAATTAGGACAACCAGCCACAACTTTATCTGGTGGAGAAGCCCAACGGGTGAAATTAGCCACGGAATTATCTCGACGCGCGACTGGGAAAACACTTTATTTAATAGATGAACCAACTACAGGTTTATCTTTTTATGATGTCCACAAATTGTTGGACGTTTTACAAAGATTGGTAGATAAGGGAAATTCCATTTTAGTGATTGAACATAATTTAGATGTCATTCGTTGTTCTGATTGGGTGATAGATTTGGGACCTGAAGGTGGAGATAAGGGCGGAGAACTGATTGCTGCGGGAACGCCTGAAGATGTGGCAAAAAATCCTCGTTCTTATACTGGTCAATATTTACAGCAGGTGTTGGCGCAATATCCAGCAGTTATCTAAACTATGATTTGTGTGATTAATCTGATTTTTTTGATTAATTCATCATCTAAACTATGATTTTTTTGATTAATTTGATTTTTGTGATTAATTAATTATTTCAATCATCCCAATCATCTAAACTATGATTTTTTTGATTAATTTGATTTTTGTGATTAATTAATTATTTCAATCATCCCAATCATCTAAACTATGATTTTTTTGATTAATTTGATTTTTGTGATTAATTAATTATTTCAATCATCCCAATCATCTAAACTATGATTTTTTTGATTAATTTGATTTTTGTGATTAATTAATTATTTCAATCATCCCAATCATCTAAATCAGAAAAATCACAGTTTAGACATTATGCTAATAATTCTCGAATTATCCGAGTTACAGCTTTTTGAGTAACACGAGTGGCAATTTGTTGACCTAAAAGTTGAACTCCTGGATTAACAATGATTTGGGCTAATTGGGGGGCTAACTTTGTCGCATCAAAGCCTTTAGTTTCTCGCAAAATCCCAGCAATGCGTTTAATATATTCTAAAGTTTGTTGTTGTTCAACACTTGCTGAAGGAATTTGATTGATTGCGGTGATTCCTACCCTTTCTCGCAGTACATAAGTCAAGTTATGCAAGGCATTTTTACTAACAGCATCTACACCGTTGAAAAATTCATCAACTAATCTGTCACGAATAAATGAACCTCGGTCAGAAGAGAGAAATTCTACTCCTTGATTAACAACCAAATTAAGATCATATTCTTGGTTACTGCGGGCATTTTTTAACAAATTTTCCAACCGATTCCAGCGAAATTTACCATCTTTAAACAGTAATTCTTGTAATGATGTTCTTAACTCATTTGCCGGATCTGTTAAAAGCCGTTTAGCAACATAAGGATAAGCCTCACTGAGAACTTTAAAATCGGGATCTATATAAATTGCAATCCCTTCCAAAGTCACAAGAGAACGAATAATTAAAGCGTAATAGGGAGGGACGCGGAAAGGATATTCATACATTAAAGCTGATAAATCATCGGTGATGCTTTTAATATTCAAATCCGCGACACTTGCACCTTCGGCATTAGCAAATACCTTTGCAAAAGCGGGAACGATGGGGGTAAGGTCTGTTTCTGGACTGAGGAATTCTAACTTTACATAGTCTTTTGCTAAACTATCAAATTCTCGATTGACAACGTGGACAATTGCCTCAATTAAACCATAACGTTGGGCTGGTTTAACTTCGCTCATCATGCCAAAATCGAGATAAGCTAATTTACCATCCATAGTCGCTAACAAGTTACCTGGATGAGGGTCAGCATGAAAAAATCCATGTTCTAATAATTGACGTAAAGAACACTGGACACCAACTTCAATTAAATACCGCGCATTGATTCCTAAAGCGGCAATTTTTTCGGGTTGAGTTAATTTAATGCCGTTAATCCATTCCATCGTTAAAACGCGACGGTTGGTGTATTCCCAGTAAATTTTGGGGACATAAATATCCTTCATGTGACCATATAATTCAAAAAAGCGTTCCGCATTTTCGCCTTCATGAATATAGTCCATTTCTTCAAAAATGCGATCGCCTAATTCATCTAAAATCCCCACTAAATCACTGCGGACTCGCTGGAAATTGTGCTGTATCCAACCAGCCAAATTCCGCAAAATATACAAATCTATAGTAATTTTTTCTCGTAAATCTGGGCGTTGTACCTTAATCGCTACTTCTTCGCCAGTTTTCAATCTTCCCTGATATACCTGTCCTAAAGAAGCCGCCGCAATCGGTTGTGAAGACAATTCTGCATAAATCTCTAATGGTGTTGCTCCCAATTCTTCCTCAATAAACTGGTAAGCTATTTCATTAGGAAAAGCTGGTAATTGATCTTGGAGTCTAGTTAATTCTTCCAGGTAAATTGGTGGGACTAAATCTGGTCTAGTGGATAAAGCCTGACCAATTTTAATGTAAGCTGGACCCAACTTTGTTAATAAATCTCTGAGCTGAACAGCGCGACGACGTTCATTTTTAACCAAAATTCCCCATTGCTTATCCCACCATAACCCAAAGACAAAGGACAGAATTGGTTTTAAAACCGTCAAAATCCGCCCGATAACTTGCAGGAATCGCCCACTATACTGTGCTTGTATTTCCACAGGATCATACAGCATCGACTCCGGTTCAGATCCCACCCGCACCCGATGTCTGGGCTGTGGAGAAGCTTCAGCCGATTTGATTGCTACAGTCTGTGGATTTTGTTCTGCTACTACCTCAATTACGGACAATTCGCCTCCGCGACTGTCCTCCTGACTTGTTCGAGAACTAGAGGGAAGTGTCTTAACCATCATGAAGAAGCCACCAGTTAGATCAACGTTGTTAAATATTGTAACAATATCTTGTCTTTTCGGGATATCTTCAAAAATTAGAAATTAATGCTTTAATATTTTTTGTCAATAAACGCAGCATAGTATATTTAGGCGGAAAACAACATAACTAAATATATTTAAGGACGTTCAGGCAGAAACCAATAATCACTTTGTAACCCACATTCCTATAATATTTTTGCTAAAAAGACTGACAACAACCAAGTAAAGTTGGATAGTTTGCTAGAATTACCTATTGATCTTGGGAGTCTTGTTAATGACAACAATCTTAGAAGTAAATAGTACAAACTTACTATTACTGCAATTGTTACAGGTAGGAATGCCTACCCAAGCAGCCACTAGTCAAGTTGATTTAGTTCAAGGAGTAATCCAGGCATTTATTTTAGGGATTGTGCAAGGGATTACAGAGTTTTTACCAATTAGTAGTACAGCACATTTAATCATTGTGACCAAGGTATTTGGTTGGAAAGAACTGGGTTCTAAAGATTTTGTTGATGCTATTCAATTTGGAAGCGTAATTGCAATTTTGTGGTATTTTTGGGCTGTTATTTCTAGTTTAGTGAAAGGTGCAATTACAGCTTTTAAAACTAAAGACTGGGAAAGCGAAGAATGGAAAATTGTTGTCGGGATTGCGGTGGGGACAATTCCCGCTTTAACTATTGGGTTTTTGTTAAAAGATGTGATCCCAGAAAGTTCCTTAATTATTGCGATCATGTCAATTATTATGGCGATTTTGCTAGGGTTAGCGGAAAAAATTGGGAGTCGTAAACGGGGTTTTGCTACTTTGGAAATTCGAGATGGTATTTTAGTAGGATTGGGACAAACTTTAGCTTTAGTTCCGGGCGTTTCTCGTTCAGGTTCGACTTTAACTACTGGCTTATTTTTAGGATTAGAAAGAGAAGCAGCCGCGAAATTTTCATTTTTGTTAGGATTTCCCACTTTGACAATTGCGACTTTATATAAAAGTCTGAAAATCTTCAAAATGTTTCAATCAGGTGAATTGCCAGATAATATTGTGATTCTGTTAATTGTTGGCATCATTTCTACTTTTATTTTTTCCTATTTATCAATTGCTTTTTTAATCAAATACTTGCAAACTAAAAACACATTGGTTTTTGTTTGGTATAGGTTGGCTTTTGGTATTTCCATTTTATTAGCGATCGCTGCTGGTTGGCCAGGATAACTCTGATAGAATATTTACACTAGGTGGGGATTGGGGATTGGATATTAAATTTTAGATTTTGGATCATGTTAAATTAACTTCTATCTAAAATTTTTATCCCCTAACAACTGTACGGGCGAAGCATTTGGA
>NZ_VIKY01000149.1:0-625 GCF_009711925.1 Dolichospermum sp. UHCC 0352
TCAGCATCATTATAACGTCCTTGAGAATAATACAATCCTGCCAAATTGTTTAGACTGGAAGCAACATCGGGATGATCATCACCTAATTGGCGTTTTCTGATATCTAAAGATTGCAAATAAAAAGCTTCAGCATCATTGTAACGTCCTTGAGACCTGTACAATTCTGCCAAATTATTAAGACTGGAAGCAACATGGGGATGGTCAGCACCTAATTGGCGTTTTTTGATATCTAAAGATTGCAAATAAAGAGGTTCAGCATCATTATAACGTCCTTGAGAATAATACAATCCTGCCAAATTGTTTAGACTGGAAGCAACATCGGGATGATCATCACCTAATTGGCGTTTTCTGATATCTAAAGATTGCAAATAAAAAGCTTCAGCATCATTGTAACGTCCTTGAGACCTGTACAATTCTGCCAAATTATTAAGACTGGAAGCAACATGGGGATGGTCAGCACCTAATTGGCGTTTTTTGATATCTAAAGATTGCAAATAAAGAGGTTCAGCATCATTATAACGTCCTTGAGAATAATACAATCCTGCCAAATTGTTTAGACTGGAAGCAACATCGGGATGATCATCACCTAATTGGCGTTTTCTGATATCTAAAGATTGCAAATAAA
>NZ_VIKY01000150.1:0-3942 GCF_009711925.1 Dolichospermum sp. UHCC 0352
TCTCCAAATGCTTCGCCCGTACAGTTGTTAGGAAGTTTCCCTATTCCCTTAATTTATGACTTTATCGCTTGGTATTGACTTTGGTACTTCTGGCGCACGGGGTGTGGTAATTGATGAAGAAGGTCGGATTCTGTCCGAAATGCGCCATTGTTGGCAGGTTGGGACTGTTGATTGGGTTCAATGTTGGCAACAGGCTTTATGGAGTCTATTAGGGCAAATTCCGGGGGTGTTAAGGGGGGAAATCGGAGCGATCGCTATTAATGGGACTTCTTCCACTATTTTACTGACTGATGGGGCTGGAAAGCCTGTGGACGCGCCACTATTGTACAATGATGGTCGGGGTGCAGTGGTTTTAGAACGATTGAGCAGGATTGCGCCAGCAAATCACACTGTATTAAGTGCTACATCTAGTCTAGCGAAACTCCTCTGGATGCAAGAATTACCTTCCTTTGCAAAAGCCAGATATTTATTGCATCAAGCCGATTGGCTGGGATTTCTCTTGCATGGAAAGTTAGGTATTAGCGATTACCACAACGCCTTAAAATTGGGTTATGACGTGGAAAAATTGCAATATCCAGCATGGTTGGAACAGCTAGAAATTCCCCTCCAGTTACCGCAAGTCTTAGCGCCGGGTACAGCCATTGGTGAATTACTTCCCCAGATTGCGGCCGATTTTGGCTTTAAAGGCGATTGTTTAGTGGTTGCTGGCACAACAGATAGTATTGCGGCTTTTCTAGCCAGTGGAGCTAAATTTCCGGGGGAAGCGGTAACTTCGCTGGGTTCAACTTTGGTACTAAAACTTTTAAGTCGGCATAGAATCGAAGATGCGCGATATGGAATTTATAGCCATCGTTTAGGAGATTTGTGGTTGACTGGAGGTGCATCTAATACGGGTGGTGCTATTTTGAAACATTTTTTCAGCGATGTTGAGTTGGTGAGGTTAAGTGCGGAAATTGATCCAACTCAAGCCAGTGTGTTAGATTATTATCCATTATTGAAACCAGGCGATCGCTTTCCCATTAATGATCCCCAATTATTACCCAGACTAGAACCACGTCCAGATCAACCTCAAGAATTTCTACATGGTTTATTAGAAAGTATGGCTAGAATAGAAACTAGAGGATATGAACTATTACAAAATCTAGGTGCAGATCCTTTAACTCATATTTATACTGCCGGTGGTGGTGCTGCTAATTCTACTTGGACATCTATTCGTCAACGTTGTTTAAAAGTACCAATTGTTTCATCAATTAATACAGAAGCAGCTTATGGAACGGCACTTTTGGCAATGGGGAATAAATTAATAGAAAAACGAACCACAGAGGACACAGAGGACGCGGAGGAATGAGGAGGGAAAGAATTATTTATAAGTTGTAAAGTTAAGTTTAATTCAGTATTCAATTGTTAATTTATATGGTTATGAATCTAATCACTAAGCTAGTTTCCCAAATGTATAACAATTTCAAGTTTCCGCAAATCTTGGTCTTTGGTTTGATTATTACCAGCTTGTTTGCCTGTGGTTTAGATGTCACTGAAAATAGTACATCTGCAAATGCTAAAAATCCCGAACAGTCACAATTAAACCAAAATACTTTACCTAAATCTATTTCTCAAAAATTGCTAAGGGATGCTGCTAGAGTTTCTGGGGTGAAAGTTTCTAATTTGCAAATTACTCAAGTTACATCTACTATTTTTAGCAATCCCTGTAATTTTCAATTTGGGGAAGTTTGCACAAGGGAATATAATCCTATTCCCGGTTGGATTGTAATTGTGCAAGTCAAAGAACAATCTTGGACTTATCATGTGAATAAATCCGGTTCACAAATTCTTCTAGATCCGAAAATTAGCAGTAATCAATTACCGAAAAAAATTGCTAATGCGGTTTTGAGTAATGCTTCTAAACGTTCTGGTTTAGCAGTAAGTTCTTTGAAAATTACCCAGTCAATTCAGAAAACTTTTAGTAATTCCTGCGTTTTTAATTTTGGTGAAGTCTGCACCCAGAATTTTGCTCCCATTAAAGGTTGGGAAGTAATTGTCAAAGTTAAAAGCCAGTTTTGGACTTATCATGTAGATATCACTGGTACACGCATTGTTTTAGATCCTCAAGTTACTAAGATTTAAGAATCAAACACATTTTAACAACGCTGCTTTAAACTCAGCCGCAGTTTGAAAATAAATTTTTGGCTTTTCTGTTAAAGCCAAATCTATCACTTCTGCTAATTTTTCAGGAATACTACTATCACGTTGACGAATGGGGACAGCCTCATTTCTTAGCACACAAGTCCAAGGTTCACCGACAAAATCACGGGGGAAATATCCCGTTAATATATTATATAAACAAGCAGCACTTGCCCACACATCAACCTCTGGTAAGGAATTTTTTAAATCTAGTAATTGTTGACGACACATAAACGCAGGAGTCCCCATTTTCGCACCTGTGAAAGTGTGTCCACTTAAACCTGCTAAATCAAAAGCTTTGGATAATCCATAATCTCCTATTTTCGCCACCATTTTACCGTTGATATTGGTGATAAAAATATTATTCGGTTTTAAATCTCGATGTACTAAACCTTTTCCTTTTCCTAGTCTTCCGTCTGCTAATTTCACACAAGGAACTTCAACATTATGGGTATAGATTAACCCGTCGAGAACTTGCAGAATAATATCAACAGCTATATTAACAGGTAAACGTCCTCCTAATTTCTCCATCAAATCCCAAACATCCCCACCTTCGCAATATTCCATTGTGAAGAAAAAGGTATTTTCTGCATAGCCATGATCTAACATTTTCACCACATGAGGATGTTGTAAATATTTAGTGTTTTCTGTTTCTCGCAAAAACATTTTTACACCCAGTTCTTTAGCCGCGACTTTAGGCAACATTAACTTTAGTGCTACCCGTTTTCTAGTGGGGATATGTTCAGCTAAAAATACTTCTCCACATCCACCTTCACCTAAAGATTTTATAATCTGATAATTAGAAATTTTCTGGAGATTTTGATTACCTTGATTTGCTAAATTTAGGAGATTTTTAATAATTTCAAAAAAGTTCGGTTTATTATTTTCTTGTTCGACTGGAATATAAGGAGTTTTCTGTTTTTCCAGTTCTATTTCTGTACTAATATCAAAAATAATATCTCCTACCGCTACCTGATCATTATTGACTAAATCATATTCGGGAAAAATTGCCTTTAATGCTTCTTCTGGAGATTCACCCGCTTTCCTTTGTCCGATTTTTTTACCATTAACAATCGTACCGTTTAAACTCCCTAAATCACGGATTCTCATTTCAGGAGGATTGATATCTAATAAGCAATGATAGCGGGAAACTGTCATATCAATATTATCAGCAATTTGCAAATTGCAATCTTCACCTCTGCCGATAATACAAGTGCTGCGGCTATCAAATATATATTGTTTTCCTGAAAGTTTCCCTGTAGTAATGGTGAGGGTAACGGTAGATGGCATTTTTTATAGTTGATTATTTAAGTTTTCCATAAATATTATAGTAGGGTTGTGCTTTTTTTGTTCAACCGATTTAGATCCCCGACTTCTAAATTAAATATTGATAAATCACAACATTAATCAAAGAAGTCGGGGATCTTGTTATTAAGATATAAGTTATTTGTATGGGATTTTGGCAAAAAAGAACATTCTCAATTATTGGGGGTTTATTCTCATTATTATTGAGAATTTTATCAATAATCTAACGAGTTTTGGTAATTTCAGCTAGGGGGGTTGACAGTGTTCCGAGTTTCGGGTATGCTTATGATATGAGTGGGAAAGTGTGCGCCCATATATAGAGTTTTTATTTATCAAGATAATTATTTCCCCAATAAATCCCTCCAAGCAGGGAAATAAGAAAATAAAATTTGTCCTCATAACCAAAATACCAAGACGTTATCTCGTATCTGAGAATGAAGATGCAATTACAGTAGATGG
>NZ_VIKY01000151.1:0-398 GCF_009711925.1 Dolichospermum sp. UHCC 0352
TTATCTTCCAAATGCTTCGCCCCTACTGACAACTGACAACTGACAACTGACAACTGACAACTGACTACTGACAACTGACAACTGACAACTGACTACTGACAACTGTACGGGCGAAGCATTTGGAGAACTATTTTTGGCAATGACCGATAATTTATCTTCCAAATGCTTCGCCCCTACTGACAACTGACAACTGACAACTGACAACTGACAACTGACTACTGACAACTGACAACTGACAACTGACTACTGACAACTGTACGGGCGAAGCATTTGGAGAACTATTTTTGGCAATGACCAATAATTTATCTTCCAAATGCTTCGCCCCTACTGACCACTGACCACTGACAACTGACCACTGACTACTGACAACTGACTACTGACAACTGTACGGGCGAAGC
>NZ_VIKY01000152.1:0-32213 GCF_009711925.1 Dolichospermum sp. UHCC 0352
AAGCAAGCCGTGCTGACCAGACCACCCTGAGTTTACCCTCATGGTAGCCGTTATTTGAGTCACGACACCCCGGAATGCGAAGCTAGTTCCCTGCCCTGTCATTTGCAATTAAACAGTTTTAAGGTCACTGAAACAGTGTTGCAAGTCTAAAAAGCTCTTATAACTGGTCGAAGCTAACATTACCCCAGAAATGGGAGGCTCTTTGGAGCAAAACATTATGCGTACAGAGTTGGGAAATTTGAATCGGTAATTGTCCCGTTGAAAGTACACCACAAAAGTACCCCGAATTTCCTAACTCCAAGGCGGTAATGAAACTTACCGGGTATTCTTATGACGGCAACTACGCCTTGTCACTTACGGCTCTCACTACTGCCATTCAGCTTAAAATAAAGATACATTATCTTTAAGAAAATACAAGAAACTTTAGATGAGGGTGAAATAATATCTCACCCAAAGTCCAAGCAGCACGAGGGAAAGAACCCGCTATGTTTGAACACTTCACTTCCGAAGCCATTAGGGTAATTATGTTAGCCCAGGAGGAAGCACGACGACTGGGACACAACTTTGTAGGAACAGAACAAATTCTCCTGGGTCTAATGGGAGAAGGAACAGGTGTTGCTGCTAAGGTGCTGGCTGAGTTGGGTGTTACCCTGAAAGAAGCCCGTCGGGAAGTAGAAAAAATAATTGGCCGGGGTTCTGGGTTTGTCCCACCGGAAATTCCTTTTACCCCGAAAGTAAAAAGCCTGTTTGAGCAATCTTTCCGAGAAGCTCACGGTCTTGGACATAATTACATAAACACTGAACACTTATTATTAGGTTTAACTGAGGCTGGTGAAGGAGTCGCCGCCAAAGTATTACAAAATCTAGGAGTGGATTTACCAGTTATCCGTTCCGCTGTGATGAGCCGATTGGGTGAAGATACAGCGGTTGTCACTGGTGGTAGAAGTAATTCCCAGCGCAATCAAAATTTATCCATAGAGGCGTTTGGCAGAAATCTCACCAAACTGGCTCAGGATGGCAGGCTAGACCCGGTAGTTGGTCGCCAGAAGGAAATTGAAAGAACTGTGCAAATTCTCGGTCGGAGAACCAAAAATAACCCGGTTTTAATTGGAGAACCAGGGGTTGGTAAAACAGCGATCGCTGAAGGTTTAGCGCAACGTATTATCAATCAAGATGTCCCCGAAATTTTACTTGATAAGCAAGTAATTAGTTTGGATATGGGGTCTGTGGTAGCGGGAACTCGTTTCCGGGGTGATTTTGAGGAACGCCTCAAAAAAATCATGGAGGAAGTCCGCAGCGCCGGAAACATCATCTTAGTGATTGATGAAATTCATACCTTAGTGGGTGCAGGTGGCACAGAAGGCGGTTTGGATGCAGCTAATATCCTGAAACCGGCTTTAGCACGGGGTGAACTCCAGTGCATTGGTGCTACTACCTTAGATGAATATCGTCAGCACATCGAGCGTGATGCGGCTTTAGAGCGGCGTTTCCAGCCAATTTTGGTGGGAGAACCATCGGTAGCCGAAACTATTGATATTCTCTATGGTTTACGCGGTGCTTATGAACAGCATCATAGAGTCAATATTACGGATGAAGCAGTAGTTGCGGCGGCTGAATTGGCAGATCGTTATATTAGCGATCGCTTTCTACCCGACAAAGCCATTGACTTGATTGATGAAGCTGGTTCTCGCGTGCGTTTACGTCACTCGCACATTGCGAATAACAAAGAACTCAAACGGGAATTAACCACCGCTACCAAAGCCAAATCGGAAGCCATTAGAGTTCAAGATTTTAGCAAAGCTGGTAAATTGCGGATACAAGAATTAGAACTACAAACCAGACTTGATTTAGAAGAAAATCAGGAAACTGTCAACGCTCCCCTTGTCAACGAAGAAGACATTGCTCAAATTGTCGCTTCTTGGACTGGTGTTCCCGTTAACAAACTGACTGAATCTGAATCTGAATTACTTTTACATCTTGAAGACACTTTACATACAAGATTGATTGGACAAGAACAAGCAGTTACATCGGTTTCTCGCGCTATTCGTCGCGCCCGTGTCGGCTTAAAAAGTCCTAATCGTCCCATTGCTAGTTTTATCTTTTCTGGACCAACTGGTGTCGGGAAAACCGAATTAGCTAAAGCCTTAGCGGCTTACTTCTTCGGGGATGAAGAATCAATGGTACGTTTAGATATGTCCGAATACATGGAAAGCCACAACGTTTCCAAGTTGATTGGTTCACCTCCTGGTTATGTAGGATACGATGAAGGCGGACAATTAACGGAAGCTGTACGGCGCAAACCCTACACAGTGTTGCTATTCGACGAAATCGAAAAAGCGCATCCCGATGTATTCAATATGCTGCTGCAAATCTTGGATGACGGTCATCTTACGGATGCGAAAGGTCGGAAAGTAGACTTCAAGAATACATTAATTATCTTGACTTCTAACATTGGTTCTAAGGTAATTGAAAAAGGTGGTAGTAGCTTAGGGTTTGAGTTTGATAATGCAGCAGAAGCTAGTTATCATCGGATTCGTAACTTGGTTAACGAAGAACTCAAAGCATATTTCCGTCCCGAATTCCTCAACCGTGTTGATGATATTATCGTCTTCACTCAACTCAACAAAGATGAGGTCAAGCAAATTGCTGAAATCATGCTGCGTGATGTTGGTAGTCGTCTCAAAGAGAAGAATATCACTTTAGAAGTGACGGAAGCTTTTAAAGAGAAGGTTGTCCAAGAAGGCTATGATCCTAGCTACGGTGCTAGACCATTACGCCGCGCTATTGTGCGTCTGTTGGAAGATTCTCTGGTTGAAGCGATCTTATCTGGGGAAATTGCAGATGGAGATAAGGCTATTGTGGATGTAGATGATGATGGACAGGTAAAGGTTAGAAAATCGGAAACCCGTGAGTTGTTATTAACTAATGTTGGTTAATTACGGATTTCAATAATATCAGTAATTTATTTGGTGGGTGACTTTATTGTTAACCCACTTTTTTTTATGGGTTTTTACGGGAGAATATGGATTAAACGAACCACAGAGGCACAGAGGACACAGAGGAAGACGGAATATAAACTAACTCGTAAGTTTCAAAGCAGTGGCTAAAATATCATCATCAGATTCTATCTTATCTAAATTATCCACCTTCATTTGTTCCATAATTTGACGATGAGTGATTTCATATTGAGCATCTACTAAAGTATGTGCTATTTGATAGGTGATTTTTTGCCAATCTTCTGGTGAAGCTATTATCTCTATATGTTGCAATGCTGTATAAGCCTCTGCTGGTAGCTTTGGTAAAAACTTTAAAGCTAAATTAATATTTTGTGTTGGTATTTGTTCTGCTATTTTAGATAAATCTATCATGGCTTTATTGTTAACACACTTTTTTAATCTTATTAAAGTGGATTTATTAGGAAAAGGTCAATATTCTCATAGCTAAACTTCTAAACATTCCAAGAAAGAATTAACACCAAGCAATCTTATACCATAAGCTTCCATTTCTAGTCTCAGCGTATCATCAGCACGTAAATCATCATCTCCAGATACAATCAAGTTTGCTTCACCATCAATAGCTGTAGCTAGTATAGGTAAATCTTTAATATCTCGACAATTTGGCGGAATTGTTGTAGCTTCAACCCATATTGAACGGTATTTTAACTGCTGTTCCAGTCGAATAGCTTGATTTTCATCTATTCGTTGTTTTAATCGAGGCCGATTCCATACGTCATGAAATTCATCCAGTAAAGGTTGACTCATCAATAACTGGAATTTGTGATCATTAAATGCTGCTAAAATTGGTAATGTGACTCGCCCTCTCAATAAAATGCGAATCCAAATATTAGTGTCAATGACTACCCGAAATTTCATGTTTGGCGGTTTTGCTGACGCACAGCTTTGATTTCTGCCATAATATCATCATCTGTAATATCATCAATTGGTGGTTGGGAGTATAATTCTTGAATTAAAGCTGTCAAATCAGCAGCTAAATCAAATTTTATCAATGCTTGAGCTACTATTGCTCGTTCTTGCGGTTGTAATTGTTGTACAGCCGTAATTAATTGTTCTAAGGTAATCGGGACTGATATCATCATCTAATTTCCCAAGTCATTATTTAAGATTATAAATTATTTACAGTATTTTGCATAACTTGGATGTGAAAATTATTAACTTTGTCTATATAGTCGAGTAGAGGGATTATCAAATATTATTAATTTTATATGTTATTTGGCTGGGGAGCATTTTTTATTTGTTCAAGATCACTAATAATTTTTTGCAAATATTTTTTGTTTGCAAGACTTAATATGTATCCACTCATTTTCCCTTCTCTGTGAATAACTTCTGCTAATAATAACTTTTGAACCTCTTTAAGAAAATCCAATTCATCAACTAATTTTTCAACAATACCTCTATACTTATACCTTTCTTGCAACAAATAAAATAAGTAATTTATCTTCTCATTAGAAAGCATGAAAACTGTTTTCATAAAGTCTTTAGGTGATAAATATTTGAAAATAGGAAAGTTATAATATGTTTCTTGAAAAATATCTAAATAGTTTGACGAAGGTATACAAATTAGGGGGCGCAACTCATTAATATTATTTTGCATAACCTTCAATAATTTATTTGCTTCATTAGGCATATTTTGAAGCATTACTTCTTTTTTACATTGCTCAATATAATTCTCAAAATCTTTAAACTCTTGAGAATCTTTAGATGGAAAAACAAGTCCCATATAATTATCGAATATCTCATCACGATATTTTATATCTAGCTTCCCAGACATCTTTAATTCATCAATATATTTTTTTGATTCATCAATAATATCTGGCTTATTTTTGCTATATACTCCAGTATCAGAAAACAGTAAAAATAATCCAGTAATATGTTTAATTATGCCAATGTCTTCAAATTTTCTCTTTTTGTATTCTGACTCTACTTGATTAAGTATTTTTTCAAACTCTTCATCTGTATGTCTAGTATAGTACCACAGTTTCAACCAATTAGGAGTATTTTCATCTTCAAAATATTTGCTATTTGGCATTAATTTTTCTAAAGTATCTTGATCCACAATGCCTTTATCAAAAAAATTTTCCCACCATAATAAACTAGGAAAGGGACTATTGAGAATTAAATTTACAAAACCATATCTTTCAAAAGTTTGCAACCATGAAATTTCATCTTTGATATTATTTTCTTGTAAATCAGCAGTTGCATGATATTTTTTTATTTCTGAAGATGCATATTCTTTACTTATTTTATCTGATAACTGACTAATATCTTCTGCTTTGAGTCTTGCACTAGAAATTTCAATTGAAAAAATTGTTAATAATTGTAAAATCTCCTCCAATAAATCGGATTTTTTCTGTGCCTCTTCTGATAAAATATTAAATATTCTTTCAAAGTCTAAACTAATTTGATTCAAAAATCTTAAATTTTTACACTCTGCCTTTATAAATAGTTCTTGAATAAGATTAAGATTATTTAGTAAAATATATTTGATTTTATGGTGTTCTATTTGATTTATAAAATCATTTAATGCTCCTGAAAAATCAGGAAATATTTCAAAAGTCTTACCAATTAACTTTTCTTTTATTCTTTTATATTCTTCTTGTTTGATATTAATTTGATCTTCATTCGCAATTATGACTACTTTTAAATCCTGCGATTCTACAAAGCTACTAATATATCCCAAAATATTTGCAATGTTTATGCTGCAACGCTCCAAATCATCAAATATTAAAAGATCAAAATTAGAATCCTTAAATTTATCAGGAATGTTTATATCTGGAATAGAAATATTCCACGTTCCATCATCTTTACCATCATGATTTAAATCAATTTTTAACGCACCTTTTAAAAGCCCTTTAAAGACTTTTCCTGCTAATACCATTCCCTTAGATGAACGGAAAGGGTGTAATTGCTGGAAAAGAGATTCTTCTATTTCTGAATATTTACTAACTCCATATAGACTGACATATAAAGATTTTTTTCCTTGTTCTTCTAGCTTCTCACGATATTGATTTATAAACCATGTTTTACCAGACCCCCATTTCCCTTTAAGTAAAATAGCGAATTTAGGAGAATGACGTAATGCACAATAATAATTTAAGTAGTCTTCAACATGATGATTAATTGATGTATTTGCTTGAGACATATCCAATCTCCTGATAAAGTGAATAAATAACTTTTTTAGCGCATTCATTTTTAATTATTTTGGATAATCGTCCTTACATCTGCTTCATTGCCTGATGTAGCAACTTATATACCCGTTAACATAATAATCATATACAAGCGTAGTTGTAAATACTTTCCTAGTTTATTTTTTGTTTACTTTCATTGCTAAGTACATATTTTGTGTCACAAAACTTCAATGAAGATCATGAACTTTGAATAAGTATCATTTTTTATGTAATATTCTTTGATTCTTGTTGTAAATATTCAAATACATTTAATTACTTGAACCTTCCGACCAAGAAACAGAGTAAGTATAGTCACCATTTTCCCAAGTCAAGGAAATAAGCCTATTGTTAATATAGATGATGATGTAATCAGAATTATTTCAGCCCGTAAAGCCACACGCAAGGAGCGAGAATATTATGAAGATTGAAACATTAAAACAACGCTTAGACAAAAATCGCCCCATGATTACGGTTACTCTAAGAATACCAGAAGATGTAGTAGAAGAATTGAAACAACTTGCACCCATACTTGGTTTTTCTGGTTATCAACCCTTAATTCGAGCATACATTGGACAAGGAATGAGAGCAGATTTAGAAAAGTTAGAAAATAATACAGTTAATGCTTTAATTGCTAGTTTAAAACGACATGGTGTGAGTGATGATATTATTCATGAAGCATTAAATGAAGTTGTTAATAAATAAGTAAAATAGCTGAAATTAACAGTCTAATATTTCCCTAACAACGCTCTTTAAATCTACGTCAGCAGGGCGTTTTGTGAACTGTTCATGACTATAAATCCACACAGGCTTAATTACACAAATTTCCGAATTGACTAAATACATCAATCTAATTTGTCCAGAAGCACCTTTAGCAAATCTCAATTCCAATTTATGAAACGTCAATCCTTCTGGTAAATCAATCTTACCAGGTAACGGTTCTTGGCGGGAATTTGGAGGATATTGATCTGCAATCAAATCTTCCAATACTTCTACAATCAATTCAACAAAAGCATCTCCATGAACTTTTCTCAGTTTTTTGAAAGAACGTTTAAAATTTTCGGATTCTTCAATCGAGAAGGGAATTAAGCCAGTCACGCACTTCTCCTTTCTTGATTCTAGTTGATGATTCCGAAGTACAAGCGTCCTTCACAAGTTCAGACATTATAGGTTGATAAGCAGGATGATCACGTTCTATTAAGTCTAATTTTTGATGACCTAATGCTTTCAAATCCTCCAGCAAAATCGGCTTAGTTGAGCTTGCTTGGGGTAGTAAACCCTTACGAGCTTTTTTCCAAGGAAACTCCAAATGAGTCATATCACTCAGCAAATAGGCGTGATAACCTCCAAAATTTTCCCACACTTCTTCGAGAAGTTTTTTCTGATCATCAGGAATTTGTAACAATAATTCTTGACTAGGAACAGGTAATTGATTAGCTTCAAATTCACTATAAAATCTATAAGCAGGAGGACACACAGGACCGTATCGCCATGCTTGAATTTCTTCTGCAAATAACGGTTCATCGTACATCGCCAAATGTAAGCTTTGTGAATAATACAGAAGCTTCTGAACTTTCATATTAGTCATTTCTGCTTCCATACTGTCTTCGTAGGCTCTCGCAATAAAGTAACGAGCTGCATTGAGACAATCAATCATAATCAGACTCGCAAATCAAAATAGAATGAATATCTGAAAAAATTTTCAAGCTTACTTACATATAATATTATAATCTGGGATTACCAAATTAGTATAATTTTACTAAAAATTAAATCTGGCTATACTTTGATAGAAACCCTAGACCTTAGTTAGTAACAATAGTTATCTTTTATCAGAGGATGATTTTAAATTGTTGAGAGATATTGATACAAGTTTAAATAAACTCACTATTCTACCAGCAGCGAGGTAAAGGCTATGACTCTTGTTAAAGTCAATCAAAGACACTTCCCAAAAGGGGATCTTACCCGTCGAGGTATGGCCTTAGCTCTTGACTTCTTCTGTGCATGGTTCCTGAGTTCTATTTTCAGAAGTAATCAAATCGGGATTCAATTTACCCAAATCTTTGTTTTTATTTTTGCTTGGCTAATTTTCCGCGTCATCATAGTTTACAACAATCAAGGACAAAGTTTAGGCCGTTGGGCATTTGATTTAAAGATCCTAGAAGTTGCAAATGGCGAAATAGTCAATAGAATCCCCCAATTTCAGACCTTATTACTGCGAGAAGGGATTATTTGCTTTTCTAGCTTGTTATTATCCATTTTCTTGGGGAATATCATCCTCAATCCCGCTGCTGTCGTCCTATTACTTCCCCTGATCATTGACGGCGGTGCAGCTTTATCCGATACTCAGATGCGACAGGCATTCCATGACCGCTTTTTTCGGACTATCATAGTTTCTTCCCGTCGGGGTTATTCATTAGATATAAAAATTAAACGGTTAGTTGCAAAATTTCCACGAAATATGAGATAATAACCATTTGTGTTAATTATCTCCAGGCTTTACAGTTTCTAAGATTATGGCTAAGAGTAAAGGTGCGCGCATAATAGTGACACTAGAATGCACCGAGTGTCGAACAAATCCAGATAAACGTTCACCTGGCGTATCCCGTTATACCAGTACCAAGAACCGTCGGAACACAACCAACCGCTTAGAACTGAAAAAGTTCTGTACCCACTGCAACAAACACACAGTTCACAAGGAAATTAAGTAAGAATGAGTTACTATCGTCGTCGCCTTTCTCCAATTAAGCCCGGAGATCCCATTGATTACAAAGATGTAGATTTGTTGCGGAAGTTTCTCACCGAACGTGGTAAAATATTACCTCGGAGAATCACCGGTTTAACCTGTCAGCAACAACGCGCTCTGACTCTAGCCATTAAACGCTCTCGAATTGTGGCTTTATTGCCCTTCATTAACGCCGAAGGTTAAGAATATTTTGGATTTTGGATTTTGGATGATCATCCAAAAAAGTAGCAGTTGCATGGATATGCCCAGTTACTTTGAGTCCAAAATCTAAAATTTAATATTTAATGTTAGGAAATTGCTAAAAACATTTAATTAATTCATTCTCAAAAATGGTACGATATCGCTAAATTTGAGGATGGAATTCTAAACTGGAATAGCATTTCTCACAGCAAATTATTAAATAAAGGATTAAATACCCGTTATTTAATCCAGAATTTCCAGTCTAAAAATCTCAAAATATTAAAATTAAAGTGCGACAGTTGTGGATAAGGGGACGTTAGTTGAATTTAGGGTTAAAGGCGATCGCCGTCTTGGAGTGATAGATCGTCCAGACGGTAAAACTAGTTGGTTTGTAGTAGATGAACGTGGTCAATCCCATAACATCAAAAATAACCAATTTACCTACACGGTTAACGGACAAACCTATAAACCAGGGGAAATCGCTGAGTTTTTAAGTCAAGTTCAGCCTTATCTAGATCCATCAAGTCTGGAAATAGCTTGGGAACTACTGATTGAAGATGGAGAAACTGTCACTCCTAGCCAATTGGCAAATCTCCTATTTTCGGAATCCACACCTCCCCAGTGTTATGCAGCCCATTGTTTGTTATCAGAAGATAAACTCTATTTCAAACAAAAAGGAGACGCTTACGAACCCCGCAGCGCAGCGCAAATAGCAGAACGCAAGCACCAGATTCAAGTAGAATCACAAAAAGCCAAGGGACAGCAGGAATTTTTAGCCCGGATAGAACAGGCGCTCCAGGGACAAGTGGTAGAATGGCAACGACTGGATCGCCAGCGTTTAGACGCATTAGAAAAGTATGCGACTTTGCTGGCGGATGTGGTGATGCTAAAAATAAATTACGACTCTTTAGCTCGTGCTTGTCCGCCTCCAATCTCAGTATTAGAAACTATGAATATGCTGGGACGTTCTGCTACGCCCCAGGCGGCCTTTCAACTCTTGATAGATTTGGGTTTGTGGACTTCCCACGAAAACCTGTTCCTGCGCCGTTCATCAATTTCCGTTCAATTTCCTCATCAGGTATTAGAAGTGGCGCAAGAATGTTGGGATTTTCCTCCTACAGATTTAGATACAAACCGTCTCGATCTCACACATCTCAAGGTATATACCATTGATGATGAAAGCACTACAGAAATAGACGATGGTTTGAGTTGGGAGATATTACCAGATGGTAAGGAACGGTTATGGGTGCATATTGCTGACCCAACGCGGTTATTAATGCCAGATGATGAGTTGGATTTGGAAGCCAGAAAACGGGGCAGTACGGTATATTTACCAACAGGGATGATTCCCATGTTCCCAGAGGTGTTGGCCACAGGTCCCATGAGTTTAATTCAGGGGAAAGTCTGTTGCGCCCTCAGCTTTGGGGTGATTTTAGATGCAGTTGGGGCTGTGGAAGATTACTGTATACACACTGGTTTAATTAAGCCTACCTACCGCCTCACCTATCAAGATGTGGATGAGATGCTGGAGTTGGGAGTTCAAGCAGAACCAGAAATTGAGGCGATCGCTAATTGGGCAAAAATCCGCAAAACTTGGCGTTATAGTCAAGGTGCTATCAGTATCAATATGCCCGAAGCGATGATCAAAGTCAAAGACGATGATATCAATATTGATGTTTTAGATGATTCTTCCTCCCGCCAATTAGTCGCAGAAATGATGATTCTTGCTGGAGAAGTTGCCGCCCGTTACGGACAAACTCATAATATCCCGCTGCCCTTTCGCGGCCAACCCCAACCAGAATTACCTCCAGAGGAAGAACTGCTCCTGCTTCCAGCCGGTTTTGTTCGTTCCTGTGCGATGCGACGCTGTATGCCTAAAAGCGAAATGAGCATTACACCAGTGCGCCATGCTGGTTTGGGTTTAGATACCTACACTCAAGCTACTTCCCCCATTCGTCGTTATAGCGACTTACTCACCCACTTCCAATTAAAAGCGCATTTACGCGGCGAAGGTTTACCCTTCTCTGCTGAACAACTCAAAGAAGTGATGATGACGGTCAGCAGCATCACTCAAGAAGCAACAATGGTGGAACGACAAACTAATAGATATTACGCTTTAGAATATTTACGTCGTCATCCTGAACAAGTTTGGCAGGTAACGGTATTAATGTGGTTACGAGAAGATAGCAATTTAGGACTAATTTTATTAGAAGATTTGGGTTTACAATTGCCTATGTCCTTCCGGCGTTCTGTCAGTTTGGGAGAAAATTTATTAGTGAAAGTTAGTTTGGCTGATCCCCAAAAAGATATGATTCACTTCCAGGAAATTATGTATCAGGAAGCCCAATCAGTTACGAATTAGGATAGGTTATGTTTCGCGCCCAGTCGCAAAGGAGCAAAGGCGCAAAGTTGGAGAGTTTCCATTTCAGACGGCTATTAAACAATAATTATCAGGAAGTTAGGAAATGAATAAGTTTACTTTCGCTCTCATTTTGTTTAATAGTCTATTTGTTTCCATAGAAACTGCTGATGCTAAATCATTAATAAATAATCATGATAATTCAAATATAGAAATAGAGAGACAAACCACTAATGTGGATAAAATTGTTCAACAATTAAAACTACCATCTTCCAAAATAGCAGTTATTGATCAAAATCATCAGGTAAAAATACAAAATTTTGTTTGGGTATTTAAGGATTTAAAGGAAGTAGGAAAACAGCCATTTCTTCAAGTTAAGAAGGAAACAGAGAAACCAAAAACTAAACCTGAATCCAATTCTAAATCACCGAAAGAAGATGAATTAGAAGATTTTACAGAACTTACCAAAGATACTCAAAAATCAGAGGGAATCTTTACTATTTATCGTCATAAGCATAAAAATAAAATCTATCTGGAAATTAAACCAGAACAACTCCAAAAAAACTTTATAGCAAACTCAACTTTAGAATCGGGAATTGGTGAAAAAGGTATTTATAGTGGAATGCCATTACAAGATTTCTTATTCTACTTTCAAAAGGTAGATAATCAAATCCAGTTTGTGGTTCGTAATGTCAATTTTCGGACTCGTGAAGGAGATCCCCAAGCCAGATCAGTAGCAAGATCATTTAGTGATTCTGTTCTTTACACTATTCCTATTAAGAGTATTAATTCACAAGGAAAAACTATTCTTATTGATTTAGGTGATTTACTACTCACAGATTTGGCAGGATTATCTACTAATTTAGAATTAGCTGTTAGTCCCGATCAAGGTTATCTTGGTAATGCGAAAGTATTTCCCAATAATTTAGAAATTGGGACGATTTTCAATTTTGCTAATGGTGGCAAGAATTCGGATGTTTTACCAGATAGTCGCGGTTTTACCTTAAAGGTACATTATAGTTTATCGGAATTACCAAAAACTAAATATCAACCTCGGTTAGCTGATGAACGGGTAGGTTATTTCCTCACAGCTTATCAAGATTTATCTAAAGATGAACGGAGAGATACTTTTGTTCGTTATATTAATCGCTGGAATTTAGAAAAACAAGATCCCACAGCCGCAATTTCTCCACCGAAAAAACCGATTGTTTTTTGGATTGATAATGCTGTACCTCTAGAATATCGTCAGTCTATCAAAGAGGGAATTTTGATGTGGAATCAAGCCTTTTTGAAAGCAGGATTCAAGGATGCTATTCAAGTTCAACAAATGCCTGATAATGCTACCTGGGACCCAGCCGATATTCGCTATAATACTATCCGTTGGATTAATACTGTAGATGGTTTTTTTGCGATGGGTCCATCCCGTGTTAATCCCTTAACTGGAGAAATTTTGAATGCAGATATTCTGATTGATGGTAGTTTTGTCCGATTATTAAAAAATGATTATCGGCAAATTATTCAACCTCAAAATTCACAAACTAGCACTTCTTTATCAACATTGGTCAACAATGGGCGTTTGTGTGGCAAAGGTAATCAAAAATCTCCAAAATCATTAGGCAATTTGTCTAAACTAGCGACAGATTATGATTTATGCTATGGCATGGAAGCATCTAATCAGTTGGCTTTTGGTTCTTTAGCAATGTCAATGTTAGGAAATACTACACCAAGTCCAGAGCAGTTAAAAGATTATATCCATCAATATTTACGTTTAATTATTACCCATGAAGTTGGTCATACTTTAGGTTTGCGTCATAATTTCCGTGGTAGTACCTTGCTCTTTCCAGAGGAGATGAATAATCCAGAAATTACGCAGACTAAAGGAATGACAGCATCGGTTATGGATTATATTCCCCCAAACATTGCCCCTAATGGTGTCAAGCAGGGAGATTATTTTCCACAGCAGGTGGGACCCTATGATGAATGGGTAATTGAGTATGGTTACACTCCCAGTCAAGCGTCAACTACCATGGGAGAAAAGTCGTTTTTAGCAGCAATTGCTGGAAAATCTAACCAACGAGAGTTGAGTTATGCTCCTGATGAGGATTTATCTAATAGTGATCCGACGGTGAATCCTTGGGATCATAGCAGTAATGTATTGGTTTATTCTCATTCACAATTGGCTAATGCGCGGCGGATGTGGGAACGATTAAATCAGGGATATGCTATAGATGCAGAAAATTCTAGCGATGTAGAAGAGCGTTTTAATACCATCCTCAGAAATTATTTACAGAATTTATACTATACCAGTAAATACATTGGTGGACAGTCTTTTTACCGAGTTAAACCAAATGATACTAAAGGACAATTACCATTTGTCCCTGTGCCGGTAGAACAACAGCGACAAGCATTGATGACAATGCAAAAGTATGTTTTTGCGGAAGATGCTTTGAAATTTCCCCCGGAATTACTGAATAAATTAGTACCTTCACGGTGGCTACATTGGGGGACTAATATTCAAATCGGACGGTTAGATTATCCAATTCATGATTTAGTGTTGTTGGTGCAGACTGCGGTGTTACGGGATTTATTGGCAAGCGATCGCTTAACACGGATTAAGGATCTAGAATTAAAAAGTGAAACAGGAAAATCTCTCACCTTGCCAGAATTATTTGATACTTTACAAACTGGGATTTGGTCGGAAGTTTTGCAACCTAAAGGCAAATTAAAAATTTCCAGTTTGCGGAGAGGTTTACAACGGGAATATCTAAATGTACTGATGGGAATGGTGTTGCGAAAAGAAGCTACTCCTGAAGATGCCCGTACTTTAGCCTGGTATAAACTCAAGCAATTAAATAATCAATTAAAACGGGTGAACTCTGAAGATGAATATACACAGGCTTTTTTATTGGAAACACGCGATCGCATTGAGAAAACCTTAAATGCACCACTAGTAGGGAATTAATTTTTTTACTCTGCGTCCTCTGCGCCTCTGCGGTTAGATAAATTCCAGAGTTAATGGGCGCAGTTCCTGCGCCCTTACAGATTCTTTTTAATGATGGTGATGGTGGTGAGTAATAGCTGATTGTGAATTAACAGCCATTCCTTCCGTTTCCATCAACTCAGCAATATGTGCATTTGCCCATTCAGCAACCATAGCTAGAAATTGTGGATCATCATTAACACAAGCCATTTGTAAATAATCTACATCTGGATGTTGCTTTTCTAAATCATGAATAATGTGATGCACATCTAATAAAGTTTCATGATTTTCCGTGGCAAAACCAATGGGCATAAATAGCAACGCCTTTGCACCCAATTGAATCAAATTTTGAGCGGCTACTGTAGCATTTGGTTGAGTCCATTCAATTAATGGGGTATCGTGATTTAACCAACCCACAGAAATTAACGGATAATTGTTAATTAACTTGTTTCTAACTAACTCATACATGGCTTGACTTTCATCAATTCCCGATGTAAAACCTTTAGCTTTGTGGGGACAACCATGATTCATCAAGATAATCCCAATTTGCGACGGTAGATAACCTGTAGCCAAATCAGTATGAATTTTTTCTTCTACCAAATGCGCCATTAAATCAATATATTTTGGCTCATTGTAGAACGAAGGAATATATCTTTGGGCTTTGATCCAATGTTCATCACCATCAGCTAATTCTACCAGAGCATTATTTACTTGTTCAAGAGCAATACCACTGGTAAAAATGGAATCAACAACCAATAATGGATAAATCAGCAGTTTGCTAAAGCCTTGATCTTTAATTTCGGCTAAAACTTGATTTGGTAAAAAAGGAGCGCAAAAGTTAAAAGCTTTGAAAACTTGAACACCATTACCCCATTTATGTTGTAATTCGTGTTCAATACCCGCTCTTTGTCTTTCAAAAATGGCATTATGTGGGGAGATAAAATCATGATGTGTGTGTCCCCATTCATGACGATCAAATAATGCCAAAAGTTTGGCTAAAGGGGGATAAATCCAAGTAGGAACAGGAGCAAATTTAGCAGTCAGTAAATTTAAAGCTTGTTCGTTATAGTTAGCAAAATCTTCGTAGCTTTCGACTTCGCCATAGCCCATCAGCAATACGGCTACACGGTCTTTACTGGGTAGATGCTCGTGACTATGGGTAGCGTGCAGTTTTTCAGGGGTTGCAACCACAATGAGTTCCTCAAGATAACTAGAACAGGGAGACAAGCCTAGAGAATTACTAGATGATCTCTCTCAATTTGTAGCATAATATCCTATCCGGGGGGATAGGATAAAAATAAAAATAAAAATATACATCTCAGGTATTGAACGATCTTATTTATATTTATTGTCAGAATCAGGATATCCAGGATTTAAGGATGTACAGGATGTGGGTTTGTGTTTGGGGTTGTTGGTTGTCAGAATCAGGATATTCAGGATTTAAGGATTTACAGGATGTTGTAATTTATCTTTCTTGTGTGTGATAATTAATTGAAAAGTTAATTTATCGGGTGTGTTAGTGTTAGCATAACCCGCCATTTACCAAAAATCTAGATTCTGACAAATAGAGAAAAATCACAAGCCTGTAAATCCTGAATCAGACAAATAACTAAAGGTAAAATTATGACCCAAAACATGACCGAAAACATCGAGAAAAACGATATTCTCTATGAATGTGATTTTCTCGCATGGTGCGAAAGAACAGTCAACCAACTCAAAAATAAAGACATAGAAAATCTTGATTTTGATAATTTAATTGAGGAGATTGAAACATTGGGTAAAAGCGAAAGAAGAGAATTAAGGAATCGGTTATTAGTCTTACTATCTCATATTCTCAAACGGATATATGTTAATAGTGCTGAAAACTTCAACGGTTGGGAAATAACTATTATAGAACAACGTAAACAAATCCAAATATTATTAAAAGAATCTCCTAGTCTTAAACCCTATCTAGCGCAAATATTTACAGAGGTTTACCTTGATGCTGTAGATATAGTTTCTGTTGAATATAAACAAACTCAATTTCCAGAAACTTGGCAATTTGATTATAAAACAGATTTACTTTTATCTAGTAAATATTGGGAGTGAAAATCAATGGAAGATTAGATACCTCAACTTTTTATCTGACAATTTATAATCTGACAATTTATAATTAGTGCGTTTTTGGTGCATATCGTTCTAATTGGGCTAAAGAGCGGTTGTAATCCAAAACAGCAGTGACTCGATTACCTTCTGTTGTTGTGAGATCGTTTTCTGCATTAATCACATCAGTTTGAGTAGCAACACCAGATTGGAATCTTAGTCTTGCTAAACGTAAAGCCTCCCTAGCCAGTTCCAGCGCAGCATTGGCAGTTTGTACATTATCTAAATTAGACTTCTGTTGATAAAAAGCCTGTTCTACCTGAAATCGAACTTGCTTTAGCTGTTCAGAAAAGGAAACTTCGGCGATCGCTATATTAGCTCTAGCCTGCTCTGCTTTAGCTCTAGTTGCTCCACCACCAAATAAGTTCCAAGTTGCTTGTATTGACTGAGAATAACCATCACTAACATTTACTTGATCATCAAAATTATCTAATAAGTTATAGTTCAAATTAGAGCTAATTTGCGGACTACTGCTTGACAATGCCTGTCTCAACTGCTGCTCACTAATATTACGTTGTACAACTTGCTGCTTTAGCTCTGTTCGATTTTGATAAGCTAGGATAATACTGTCCTCCAATGTTTTGTTCCACAAACCAGCTATCTGCACAGCATCAGCCGCACTAATATTGACTAACTGGGATAAATTTAGCAGAGTAGCTAACTGACGGCGAGCAATTAGTTGTTGAGCAAATGCTTTAGTGAGTTGCTGTTGAGCATTAGCTAAATTCACTTGAGAGCGTAACTTATCAAAGCGAGTACCTACTCCAGCTCGTTCTAATGCTATTGCATCTCCCAAACTAGCTTGAGCATTCATCACCGATGACTGAAAAACGCGTACTTGTTCATCTGCTTGTTGCAAATTATAGTAATATAACTTAACATTCAAACGAATTGACGAGGATTTAATACCCAACTTATCAAACCACAATTGATATTCTGCTTGTTTAATGGTGGCTGTTCTTTTCCCAGAGGTATACAGGTCATAGGAAAGTTGCACTTGAGTATTGAAAGTCGTAGTATTCGGTAAATTATTTCCAAATGCTGTATTCAAAATTGTTTGTTGCTGAAGCAATGTATTTGTAGCATTTTGTCCATAACTCAGACTGGTGCTGATATTAACAGAAGGAAATAAAGATGCTTGAGCTTCTTTGAGAGCCTCTTGACTACGTTCTACCTGTAACAACGACACTTTTCTGTCATTATTATTACGTATTGCTAATTCCAGTGCTTGTTCTAAAGTAATTGGCACAGTTTTTTGAATTGTTATTTCCTCTGGTTTAGTAGGGAATAGCAAAGGATTGGAACTAGGATCAAGTTTATTAGGTACTTGTGCCATACTGAGTCCAATATTACTCAAAACTAGCACACAATTAATAGTTATGAATGCTCTGTAATCGTAGGGTAACATAATAATTACTTATTTTTTTTGAAACAAAGATAATATATTTTGATGTCTTAATTCTAACTCATGATTATTGACATCACAGTAATGAATTTAGCAAATTTTTATCTTGTCAACATTCCAAAGAAGTAGTTATAATATATCGTAATTATTCATTAACCCTCTAAAATTCTCGAAATCCTTGATTTATCGTTGATAAATATGGTGATGTAAATAGTTCAATATATCTACGGTCTTAATTAAGTATATACCATCAATTACGTATAAAATACTTTATATTCTTTTTTAAAAGATTAAGTAATGGACATTGAGGATAAGTAATCATCTATCCTCTTTCAGATGCTGCGATGGGTGAAGCCATAGCTTATTAGTGGAGAAAAAACGACATCTTATGTTAAAAAGACTTACAAAGTCTCAATCTATTGCTTCATAATCTTTAACAAACAGCCTCTTAAGTTGATAGCCTTTTCATTGATATTTGAAACCGCAAAATGAAACTAAATTATTTGCTTGGTGATGTGGTAATAGTAAGTATTTTGTTCCTAAGCTATCCTGGTTTTACCCAGACTCTAAACAATAATACTAATCAAGTACAAACAGAAAAAAACCTGTTTTTTGGACTTAGAATTGATGCTTCTCCTGTAAGTTATCGAGACAGATATTCAAAGTGGGGTGGTTACTGTAATGACTTCCTAAAAGATTTAGAAAAATGGATGAATAAAAATAATCCAAATAATAAAATACATATAGAATTCAAACAAGTATCTTTAAAAAAAATCAGATTTACAGGTTATGGAGATGACAATACACCTTTAATTGGAGAGTGTGGACCTAACACCATAACTAAAGACCGTAAAGTTGAGCTAAAAAATAAAAATGCTGATTTTTCTAAGTCTTTTGCTTGGACAGGAGCAAAGCTTTTGCTTAAGAACGAAAAAAAAGAATCTTTTTATCAGCTAGAGCCTTTTAAAGGAGAAACAATCGGAGTTTATGGGACGACTACAACTACAAATCCTCTAATAGGTTCAATTTATACATCAGCAAAAGAAGTTAAACCAGTTGATAGGAAAAATGCTTTTGACAAATTAAACTCTAATGAGATTAGTGCATATGCCTCTGATGAAATTATTTTAGAAGGTATGTTAAAGGATCTCGAAGATCAACATCCAGGTATTAGTCAACAATATTCTATTGTGCCTTATTCTAAACCATTAAGCCACGAGCCATACGGAATAATTATTTATAATCTCAAACAAAATCAAGATATTTTAGATAAAATAAATATTTTTTTGGAACAGACAAAAGCTCAAGAATTGAGAAAAAACAATCATCTAGATGATACTCAAAATAATTTTTTAGCGGAACTTTATGAACTTAATTATTATGAATCGGGATTTTTAATAAAAATTATCGCTGTAAGTATATTGCTTACTTTCCTTATGCTACTTTTTTTGAACAAGCTTACTCCCACAATAATAAACGGAAAAATTTTAGATGTACTTAAGAAAAAAGTTAATAAATTGGAACTTTCAAATAAGCAAAGCGATCATGTGGTTTTACCAATATTATCATTCGTAACAAAAATCTATACAATTGTATACAACGTAAAAAACATTAGCTTTTATGCACAAAACTATCAAAATCTAGGAGATACTATGTCGGAATCTTATCAATCTAAATATGATCAGAGAAATGCAAATAACCAATTTGTAGATAGAGCAGCATCAGGTAGTAATGTTACATTTAATCAAAATAATTATACTCCAGAACAGAAACAAACTCTTGCAGAAGCAGCAACAGAAATCCAACAACTTCTGAAACAATTGGAAACAGATAATCCTAGTGCTACTGAAGCAGAACAAATTTCTCATATTAAAGATAACACTACTCCTAAATTCCAGCGTCGTGCTGCTAGTGCTTTAAAAGCTGGTGGTGAAACTGCAATTGATGAGTTTATTCTTGATAACAAATATCTAAAAGTTATCAAATCAACTATTAAGGGCTGGGTACAACCAGATAGTTAGTTTTAGGAGATCGCTCCTTCCACTCCCTTTGTAGTGCGGGCAAGATGCTCGCTAGAATTATATAAACTAAATGCACAACAGCTTGTCATCCGGTAATAGGTTTTTCCTAATTTTACAAAAGTCCATTTTCCGCCCGTGCTTAGTGTAAACAATAAAAAAATCCCCTGAAAAGATGTAAAAACAATCCTTTCAGGGGAAAATTATCAACAACCTACGCCGGGTAAATTCTTAACCGCCGATTAGGTTCATCGCCAAAACTATCCGATTTGAGACGATAATGTTCCACCAACTCATGCTGCATTTTCCGCACTTGGGAAGAACGGGGTAATAACTCCACAGGCTGACCTTTAGGGATGACAATCTGCTCCACAGCAAGCCTCGCCTCCTCCAAAGCGTCCATTTCATCATCACCACCGTTGTGTAATAACAGTTGTAACTCTCGGTCATCGCCAATATCTGGATCATCAATATTCAGTAAGCGGCGGAGACTGCGAGTAATTTGGGGAATTGTACTAGACTTGATCACATGAATGGGTACATGACGAGCCTTAGCCATTTGTCTTAACTTAGCGTGATTCTTGACGTGCGATCGCAAAGCCAGAATAGCATCAGCACTATCCAAGTCCTTGGTCAATATCACTGGCAAAGTTAACACATTAATCACCTGTTCCAATTGCTGACGACTCACCCCATAGGGGTAAATGTGCAATGGTAAATCTTCCCCATTGGGACCTGCTTGTTTGCGGCTGGCAAAATCAAAACTTTCCGAGTAATTGAAAGATTCATCCAACAAACGGTCAAATTCACTGCGTCCCGTCGGTCTTTCCCGATCTAAAGATAAAGGTGGTAAAGCCACCATTTGTCCAGAAGAACGCCAACCATTAGGCTGAGCAGAGAGGAAAGATTCCTCCACATTAGTAATGTGACCATGGCCATTACCATTGCTATTGCCACCATTGACCACAGCCAACTGTCTAACAACGCCAACCTTGCCATTGTCATCAACAGTTCTCGTTTGTGGAGTCGGTTGACGACCACGTAACAAAGTATCAACCGTATCCGCCACACATTCATGAACTACCCAGCGTTGCCGTTCCAGCATCTCCACAGCAATCTCAAAAGTAGGTGGCGCTTTGCGTTCCAAAACTGTCTTTTGCGAACCACGCCGTCTAGCTTCATCATCTCCCAGCGTCACAGCCTGAATCCCCCCCACCAAATCAGACAGAGTGGGATTTTTAATCAGGTTTTCAATCTGATTACCGTGGGCAGTTCCTACCAATTGCACCCCCCGTTCGGCAATGGTTCGGGCTGCTAAAGCTTCCAATTCCGTGCCAATTTCATCAATGACAATGACTTCTGGCATATGGTTTTCCACAGCCTCAATCATGACTTGATGTTGTAATTCTGGCTTAGAAACTTGCATCCGTCTCGCCCGACCAATGGCTGGGTGAGCAACATCACCATCCCCAGCAATTTCGTTAGATGTGTCAATAATGACCACTCGCTTATTTAAGTCATCTGCCAACACACGGGCAATTTCCCTTAAAGCCGTGGTTTTACCAACACCCGGACGACCTAGCATGAGAATTGATTGACCAGTTTCCACCAAATCGCGGATCATGGCAATTGTTCCGAATACCGCCCTGCCGACCCGACAAGTTAAGCCAATAATCTTACCGCTACGGTTACGGATAGCACTGATCCGATGCAAAGTTTGCTCAATTCCTGCCCGATTATCCCCCCCAAAATTTCCCACTCGTTGAATGCAATCATCTATCTGTGCTTGAGTGACTGGTGTTTCGCTCAAATACTCAGCTACATGGGGAAACCGAGCTTCTGGACGACGGCCTAAATCCAAAACCACTTCAACTAAATTATCTCCATTAGGATGATGCTCTAGTTTTTCTTGAAGGTCTTGGGGCAAAATGTCTAACAACTTTTGGAGATCTTCTGTAATCGTCATGCTTTCTATTGGTGACTTGACGTTTTTAGAGATATGCTTGGAGCGATGAGCGCGACTGCTCAGACTTAATCTGGGAAACGAGAGTATGGGCAACCCTTACAGCCTCCCATAGTAATTCCGGTTCTGATTCCAGGCGAATATTGCCTTGACTATCAGTGTTAATCACCTCCTTTTTTTCTAACTGGTCAAGAATGGGTGACAGCAATACACGGGCGTAACTACCATAGGCAACCCCAGAGATAAAAGCTGGGGACTCTTTCCCCCCTGCTCCTCTGCTCCCCTGCTCCCCTGCCTCTTTCAGCAGTCCCATTCCCCTTAATTTAGGAACGGTGTAGCTATTAGTGCCGCCTGCTAACTGCACATATCCCGGTAGGTTTGCTGCCAAAACTTTTTGCCCCAATTTCACTGTGGCTATGGTTGTACCATCACCAATATCACCACTCATTGAACGTCCATCAGTTTGCCAAATTAAAAACTGGGGACGGGGGATAATTAAATCATAAATAGCTTTTAGGTAATTAATTAGACCTTCTCCATCGTTACAACTGATGGCTACTAACTTTAATTGATCTGCCCAAGGTGTCATCGCGTCCCATAACCGTTGGAATTCTGCCAACCGCCCCACTTGAGTATGAATTTCTACGGCTGCTATTCCCGTTGACATGATCAATGGTACGATCTCCCCTGGCGTTGACTCATAAGATTTTGTATAAATTATCCCATAAGGACAGATAGGAATGCAACGGCCACAGCCATAACATTTTTCAGCGATTACTCCAGAAAAATCATCTTTGGTATTGTTAAATAAAATTGCTTGGGCTGGACAAATTTTTTCACATGGTCTGGAACAATCGCGGGGACAGTCTTGAGAATTAAACTCAGCTTTCCGAAAATGGGGATCTTCGCCATCATTGAGACTGACCATCAACAAGGGCAAATTCCCTGTCAAGGCAAAGCCTCGCTTTTGGGCATTATATCTCAAGCTTTGGGCTACCAGTAAAGCTTCTTGGGTGGCGGCAATGACTGCCGGATCTGCTGCTACATCTATACAGTCAGCACCAGCCAAGGTGTAGGCTAATGTTAAGTTTCTGACCGCAGGAAGATGTTGGTAACTGGCTCCGCAAATTAATTTGAACCAGTTACCCTGTTGTAGGGATTGTAAAGGGGCTAATAAATCAGTCACATTTCCATTATGCGTTTATTCGACTGAAAATAGCAGCCTGTGATCAGGAAAATTTAGATTTTTTTGTTACTAGTTTTTTATTGGTAAATTTTTATACTACTATAAAGCCTCTCTGTTTTGATTTATTGGTGAGAAATCTGGATTAAAAGAATGCAGAATTTAGAATTTAGAATTACGTTTTGCAATGGGGATTTTACCGCGACACAAAACCCGCTGCTTGTAGAAGCAGGGGACTTTAACCCCCAAAGGTAAGTTAAGTTAATTTGGCTACAAGTTGATTTTCTAATAGGATGTTATTTGTTAATAAGTCCTCAACAGTAATTCTTAAAAACCGTTGTTCATCAACTTGAAAATAGATTTTAATGCGATCGCTTCCCGGAAATCCTGGAGGTTTAAGTTTGGCAATTTTACTGGCATTTACTGTATCATTGAGAGGCTTAACAGTAGTTGCACCATGATCAAGCTGACGAGTAATTAAGCGGTCGCCCTCAAAGTATATCTCTGTTCCACCTGTTTGAGCGCCCAATTCCCCAATAATTAACTCAATGCTGGGTTGATTTTCCACAGAAGCACCCAAAACTAATTCTACGGGTTGAGTCATGGGGTAAGGTTGTCCAGTTTTAATAATTGGATGCCAACTATGACGTTGATTGCGGCGATCCCAATAACGCACACCGTAACTATGATAAAGATAGTCTTTAATTTCTATCCCTTGAGTTATTTGTAACGCCCCTTGAGCGATTGCTTCAAAAGGCAATTGACGGCGGATTTTTTCTGGTTCAAAATATTGTTCTATCCATGCTTGCACTACGGGCAACTGTACAGTTCCCCCAACTAATAATACTGCATTAATATCATCAATTTCTATACCGTAGCGTCGCGCTTGCTGTAATAGCGTCATCATTACATCATGCAGTTTATCAAAAAATCCGTTTTCCTGCAAAATATTTTCAAAGGTGTAACGATCAAGATCCATTTCATAACTTTCAAAAGTTTGATCATGAAAATAAACTTCACTAGCTTTATCTTGGTGAGATAGCTGAATTTTCAACTGTTCCGCTAGTCGCGCTGTGAGAGAACTAACTGGCAATCCTTGGGTTTTAGCAAAGTAATCTACTATCCAATTATCAATATCAGTTCCGCCTAGATTTTGCCCTGCTTTTGCTAATACACGGGCTGTTTTAGTCTTTTGTTGAGAATTTTCACCCAGATTTTTATCACCCCATTTGAGAAGAAATCCTAGAGGTTTAGTCTTGGCTTGTGTACCTTGATCTAAACTCACTAAAGATAAATCTAAAGTTCCACCACCAAAGTCAACGACTAAGAGAGTTCCTTGATCTGTTAAACCATACCCCAAAGCCGCAGCAGTGGGTTCATCCAACATCCGCACCTGTTCGACTGCTAATGATTGACAAACTTTCCCTAACCAGTGACGATAGGCTTCAAAGCTGTCTACTGGTACGGTTAAAACCAAGGAATCTATTCCCCCTTCTAAAGGTGCTAATTCTGCAATTACTTTGCTTAAAAACCATGTTCCTATTTGTTCAAAGCTAATGTTTTGTCCATCAAGTTCCGGTAAAAAACCCTGGATATCTGCACCAATTCCCCGTTTAAAACTCCGAAAAAATCTGGCATCAGTTTTGATATCCAAACCGCGATCGCGTACCTGTTGTCCAGCTATAATTTTACCAAGGCTGGCATTTTCTACATAAACTAAGCTGGGAATCAGTGGAGGATTAAGAAATTGTTGCGTTGATAATCTGGGTAGATTCAGGGTTTCTGCTTGTTGGGTGACAGAATTCCAACGAGTGATAACTGTGTTACTTGTACCGAAATCAATAGCGATCGCCATATTCTTTGATTATTTAAGTCAGGTATCCAAATAAATATCTAACATACCTCTAAGATACAAGGTTGGGTTGAGGTACGTTCACGAAGTGTGGCGAGGCCATAACCCAACATGAGCGTCGGGTTGCGCTGTTGCTTAACCCGACCTACAAAAAATGGACAAGGTATTGATATTGGATATTAAGTTTTTTATAGTTTGTGACAAAACATACTTTCTCGAAAGGATGAGAATACAAAATTGAAAGTTATACAGAAATTATCCGGACATAACAGAATCAGCCGTGGATACTCAAATAGTAGATGCACCTTAATTAAACCATTACCCTTGGCTTGTGCCTAAGGGTTTTTTTCTTTGGGATTTATATCTTAACAAATTTTGATCAGGAATGCCAAAAATTTTATTTGAACATAGCAGGCAGTAAGTTGGGGGCTAACCATAATGCATAACCAATAAAACCAAATAGCATAGTAATCAAGAGAGTAGCAATATAGCTAATACACATTAATAAACCATCAGATTCAATAGTAGCAACTGCCAAAAGTAAAATCCCCACAGTCGGAATGGGATTGGTAAAGGGAATGGGGGAAATTAGTAGTATTGTTAACCAAGAGATGCACAGCCCGTTAAATCGCCAAATTAAAGGATGATTGGCGACTTTTTGTAGTCGGGGACGGGCAATTTTTTCTAATACCCTAGTCACGCGACGCAGATTTTGTAAGATGATTTTAGCGAAGGCGTTGGGAAATTTATAGTTAGCGATTTTCTTGGGTAGCCAAGGTGTTCTCCTCCCTAAAACCATTTGCAATGATAATAATAGACAAGCACCACCTAAAGGACTGGTTAAGCCTGGAGGCATGGGAAATAGAAAAGGTAATACTAGTAATGTGATTACTAAGCTAAAACCCCGTTCGGAAGTTTCCGCTAGGATATCACCTAAAGTTAGTGGCTGTTCACTTAAACGTTCTAGAAGGGATTTAATTTCTTGAGAAAAGCGCAAATTCATAACTATGATTTTAATGATTTTTCTGATTCTTATGATACAGCAAAATTCAGGAGTGAAACCCGTTGGATGCTTCCTTGTTGACAGATAGGAGTTTTGATTTTCATTTTTTACCTTGTTTAGTGACCATCTCCTGTTTAATTACATAAATAATAGTTAAGATATCATTAAATAAATCATATCAATCAGTTAAGATATCATCAAATAAATCATATCAATCAGGTAAATCATAGTTGAATTTTCATTTTTTACCTCCTTTACTGACAATCTCCTGTTTAATTACATAAATAATAGTTAAGATATCATTAAATAAATCATATCAATCAGTTAAGATATCATCAAATAAATCATATCAATCAGGTAAATCATAGTTGAATTTTCATTTTTTACCTCCTTTACTGACAATCTCCTGTTTAATTACATAAATAATAGTTAAGATATCATCAAATAAATCATATCAATCAGGTAAATCATAGTTGAATTTTCATTTTTTACCTCCTTTACTGACAATCTCCTGTTTAATTACATAAATAATAGTTAAGATATCATCAAATAAATCATATCAATCAGGTAAATCATAGTTGAATTTTCATTTTTTACCTCGTTTAGTGACCATCTCCTGTTTAATTACATATCCCATCAAATAAATCATATCAATCAGGTAAATCATAGTTGAAGATGATAGTCATAGGGCTAAAACTGCGATCGCTTGAGGAATCACCCGAAACACAGCGGGAGTATGGGTTGTAATTTCTCCATCTGTGTTAATAGCATGGGGTTTTCTAGTATATATTGTAAATTCCTGACCTTCAAGGGCGCGGACATTCGGCCAATCAATATGTCTACCTTGACGCATAGCCGGAAGTAGGGGAAGAATTTGCCACCAATGATCGATTTCTAAACTATAAAGATCCAGTCTTTGATCGTCTATCGCTGCGTCGTGAACTACAGCCATACCACCACCATAATAGCGACCATTACCCACAGCAATTTGCACAGTTTTCACATGAATTGATTCGTTATTCACACGAATTTCTGCACTAAAAGGGCGAGATTTCCAAACTACTTGAAATGCAATTGCTGCATAGGCAAATATACCCCAACGCCGTTTAATTTCTTTAGTTAATTGTTGAGTAATTTTTACACTTAAACCCAGACTAGCAACATTAAAAAAATATTTCCCATTTACAGAACCTAAATCAATTCTTCGCAAGTTTCCAGAGGCAATAATTTGACACGCTTCCGGTAAAGAGTTGGGAATTGCTAAAGTCCTGGCTAAGTCGTTAGCAGTTCCTAATGGTAAAATACCCAAAGGTAATTGAGTCTCAATTATTGCCTCTATAGTAGCATTAAGTGTACCATCACCACCACCGACAATTACCAAATCTATTTGCTGTTGGTAACGCCGAATCACAGTCCCTAGTTGAGTTGGATGTTCTGTAGATTCTGTAATTATTTCCAAACCCAATTTATTTAAACAATTTATTGCTTCTTGGTAACGTTCTTGCCCTTGACGAGAATTACTATTTATTAACAGTAGTGCGCGAAGACTCATTGCGTCCACCTTTTGTAGTTTATATATCGAATTATCTACATCTATTTTCTGAGAATATCAGCGGCAGATGATCAGAAGGTTGAAACATAACTTGTCATAGAAGAGAATACAGTAATATGGTTTCAGCATCAATACCTTGTCCATTTTTTGCTTTGTTGGGTTAAGCGACAGCGCAACACAACCTTATATCTTAGAGGTATGTTAGAATAAGTTTTCAGCGATTTTACATTTCTTTACACAGTTTGGTTTTATTGTGTTGACTTACTTAATTATCAGCCGTAGTGAATATATATATATATATACTTATTATTCCTCTTTTTTTCATTCTATCTATCCAAAGAAATATCTATTCTTTAATATTATTTTGACTTGGCTTTATTGATATAAAATAGCGGCATCTTTAAAATCCAATATAAACATGAGTTCATCAACAATTTTACAAAACATTGAGAAACATCTTCCCATCGTGGGAGATGTACATACTAAAAGTCCCATTGCTTACAAAGCAACCCGTCTTGCAGTTAGTACAGTTAACGCAGTGCAAATGGCAATAGCCGAGTCTTATATCAACGGATTAGAAGTACCGGATGCTGTGTTGCGATCGCTTTTTGATAGTTGTATGCCTGTCTTTTTTAAGTATTTTCCATCCCTGCTTGTACCCTACGAATGGGTATTAACAGAAACAGACAATACCGCCGAAGGTGCGCGGGATTTAATGAAGATTCAGTACGATTTGCCTCAAGCTATGTTGAATCTCATGTTAGGTGATGGAAAACTTATTTATCCCAAATATAGCATGGGATTGTGGGAAAAAGGAGCAGCAAATCTCGAACAATCACAAATGCAAATGATTGATGATGTAATTGACAAATTAGAAATAAAAGATGGTGATCATATTTTAGATTTTGGCTGTGGTTGGGGCTGCGTAGCAAATTATATTCTTGCCAAATTTCCCAATGTTAAATTCACAGGAATTAACTTGAGTCATAACCAATGTGAATATATGCGTCAGAAAATGCAAGATCCTGAAAGTTACCTCAGTTCCGGTCGTTTTACTCTCTATGAAGGAGATATAAACGATGCCCAATTTGAGACAAAGTTTGACAAAATTCTCTCAATTGGCGTTTTTTGTCATGTGGGTAATTTAACAAAGGCTTTTCAAAAGCTGGCATCTTTTCTCAAGGATAACGGCAAGGTTTTTATTCACATTATCACAGTCCGTACCCCTAATAATATCTCCAGTGTTTTCACTCACAAATACATTTTCCCTCATGGTCGTTACTGGAAATATGACGCGATTCCCAGTCATAATCAAGACCTGAAAACTATTGATAGATGGTATCTTAATGGCTCTAATTACTCTAAAACTCTTACTAGTTGGCTAAAAAACTTTGATGATTCTCAAGCAATAGTCAAAGATTTAGACTACGGGATGGACTATGCCAAATTTCGCCGCATCTGGAGGTTTTATTTAATTTGGTTTGTTGCTAATTTCGCCAGTTGCAATGGTGAATACAACGGTAATGGCCAATATTTAATGGTTCATGCCTAATCTTTGATTTTAGTAGGTTGGGTTGACGTATGTTACCCAACATTATTAAACCTGATGATTAAAGCTGTTGTTGGGTTGCGCTGTTGCTTAACCCAACCTACTAACTACTAACCAACATCATCATGAGCGAAACGATTAAACAAGAAATCTAACGCATAGTTCCGCAATTGATAATATTGAGGATCTTCCATAATTCTCGCTCTATCTCTAGGTCGAGAAAAAGGAATTTCCATCACTTCCCCAATTTTGGCATGAGGTCCATTGGTCATCATTACCAACTTATCAGCCAAAAATAAAGCCTCATCAATATCATGGGTAATCATCAAAACTGTACAACGGTTATCATTCCAAATTTTCAACAATTCCTCTTGTAATTCTTCCTTAGTAATTGCGTCCAACGCCCCAAAAGGTTCATCTAAAATCAACACTTTCGGACGAATAGCTAAAGCCCGCGCAATAGAAACCCGCTGTCTCATCCCCCCAGACATTTGCATGGGTTTCTTTTCCATGGCATCAGCTAAACCCACCATTGCTAAATGATCTCTCACAATAGCCCGTTTTTCGGCTTCTGGCTTAGTGGGATAAACTGCATTTACAGCTAAATAAATATTGTCAAAAGCTGTTATCCAAGGTAATAACGCATAGTTTTGAAATACTACCATGCGATCTGGACCTGGTTTTGTAATTGGTTCTCCTTCTAATAAAACTTGTCCAGTGGTGGGGAAGTTAAAACCAGAAACCATGTTTAATAAAGTTGATTTACCGCAACCAGAGTGGCCGATAACGCAAAGAAATTCACCTTTCTCCACGTTGAGGTTAACACCATCAAGAACGGTAAATGGTCCATTTTTGGTGGGATAAACTTTGCAAACGTCTTTAATTTCTAGGAAAGGCTGACGGCTGATTGTGGTTGTAGCTGTGTTGGTAGATTTCAAGTTACGGTTTTGCATTGTTTAGTAATTGGTAGGAGGTTTCGCGCAAAGGTGCAAAGGAGCAAAGACGCAAAGGAAGAAAGGGTTTTTTTAAGCTGCGGTTCTTCTGGGGGCATCTAGAATGACTTCGGCTATGGAGAAGTCGCGTTTGATTTCTAGGTCGTTAAGATAGGCAATTGGATCATCGGCGTTGAAGGGTTTACCATCAAATAATTGAATGGGTTGACGGGTGTAACTGATATCTAAGCCTAGTTCTCTGGCTGCGGTACTGAAAACGCGGACTCGACAAACTCTTTCAACGATTTCTACCCAGTTTCTGGGGAAGGGAGTGTCACCCCACCGCGCTAATTGAGTCATAATCCAAATTTGTTCGGTGCGACTGGGGCGATTAATGGCAGACTCGGAATAAAATTGGTGATGGGCATATTCCCGCATGGGATGATTTAAGTCACAGGTAGCGTTATTCGGGTTTTCCAGTTGGATATATTCAATATCTGTGCTGACATATTCCTGACTTGCTAAAATTTGGCGAATTTCTTGGGCGTTGGCAAGATCTGCACAATATTGGCAAGCTTCTAATAAGGCTTTGGTTAAGGCAATATGGGTATTTGGATAAGTTTCTGCCCAATCTTCTCGTACTCCTAGAACTTTACCAGGGTGTCCTAACCAAACTTCTAAATCTGTGGCTATGGTAAAGCCTGAACCTTCAACTGCTGCCCGATAATTCCAAGGTTCACCTACAGAATAACCGTCAATAGTTCCACCTTTTAAATCTACTACCATTTGAGCAGGAGGGATATTTTTCATAACCACATCACTGTCGGGGTCAATTCCACCTGCTGCTAACCAATAACGAAGGAGTAAATTGTGCATGGATGCGGGATGAACTACTCCCATTCTGTGTGTTTGTTCGCGGGTTTTTAGGAGATAATTTTTGAAGTCGGATAAGCTATGTACACCTTCGTCATAAAAACGTTTGGCTAAGGTGATGGCGTTACCATTGCGGGTCATTGTCAGGGCGGTGACAACTGGTAAAGGTTGGTTTTTATTTCCTCCTAAACTTAACCACATGGGCATACCTGAGGGCATTTGTGCCGCATCTAAATATCCCCCTGTCATCCCGTCTACAATTCCTCTCCAACTGCTTTCCCGGACTAAATTAACCTCATCCAGACCATGTTTGATGAAAAAGCCTTTTTCTTTGGCGATCGCCAGGGGGGCGCAAGCTGTAATGGGTAAGAAGCCAATTTCTAAATTAACTTTTTCTAAACCATGACGAACCACCGCAGCAGTTTTTCTCGCCCGAATTTTTTTGATGCGTTTTTGTTGGTTGAGGAAGTAAATCATTTCACTTCGCAAGCTGTAGTAACTGGGATGTTTTACTACTTCCATGCGTTTGCGAGGACGAGGAATATCTACTTCTAAAATGTCGCCAATTTTCGATTCTGGTCCGTTGGTTAACATGACAATTCTGTCAGATAACAAAACCGCTTCGTCTACGTCGTGTGTCACCATGACTGCGGTAACTTGATTCTCTTCACAAATTTGCATTAATTGTTCTTGCAAATTCCCGCGAGTTAGGGCATCTAAAGCACCGAAGGGTTCATCTAATAGTAATAGTTTAGGACGAATTGCCAAGGCACGAGCGATCGCAACTCGTTGTTTTTGTCCACCTGATAACATCCCTGGTTGTTTATCAGCATGGGGACGTAAACCGACCATATCTATATGTCTGTCAATAATCGCTTTGCGTTCCGCTGCGGGCATTCCATGTAATACTGAATCTACTGCTAAAGCAATATTTTCTCTCACTGTTCGCCAAGGTAAAAGCGAATAGTTTTGAAATACTACCATTCTATCAGGTCCAGGTTTTTTAATTCTTTGTCCTTCTAAAGTGACTAAACCTTCTGTTGGTAAATCCAAACCGGCAATCATGTTTAGAAGGGTAGATTTTCCACAACCTGAGTGACCAATAAGAGAAACAAATTCGCCTTTTTTAATTTGAAGATCAATACCTTTGAGGGCGATATATTGTCCACCACCGGTTAATTCAAAAATTTTATCAACTTGGTCAACGCCAACAAATATAGACATATTATTTGGTAATGGGTAATGGGTTATTTGTCAGTTGTCAGTTGTCAGTAGGGGCGAAGCATTTGGAAGATAAA